>NZ_BAAHFQ010000049.1:0-22611 GCF_054681715.1 Deferrisoma sp. | reverse complement strand
GGACCGGATCACCTCGATCTCCAAGGACAGCCTGTCGGTGGTGACCTGCACGTTCAAATGGGGCTCGGACCTGGGCGAGGCCGCCAACGACGTGCGCGAAAAGCTCGACATCGCCAAGTTCTACCTGCCCAAGGACATCGAGAACCCCCTCCTGTTCAAGTTCTCGTCGGCCAACTTCCCGATCCTGTTCCTGTCGGTGGAGGCCACCGAGTCGTACCGGGCCCTCTACCAGATCGTGGACAAGCAGATCGCCACGGTGCTGAAGCGCATCCCCGGCGTGGGCGCCGTGATCATCCGGGGCGGGCTCGAGCGGGAGATCCGGGTCGAGGTGGACAACGACCGGCTCGCGGCCTACGGGCTCTCCCTGGACGACCTGGGCCAGGCCCTGGAGCGGGAGAACCTCGACATGCCCGCCGGGGAGGTCAAGATCGGCAAGCGCGCCGTGCCCGTGCGGGTGCCGGGCCGGTTCCGGTCGCCCCGGGAGCTGGCCGCCGTGCCGGTGGCCGTGCGCCAGGGCCGGGTGGTGCACCTGGGGGAGGTGGCCCGGGTGGCCGACGACTTCAAGGAGAAGTACGAGGAGATCTACACCAACGGCCGAACCGGCATCCTCCTGATGATCCAGAAGCAGTCGGGCGCCAACACCGTGAACGTGGTGCGGGAGATCCGGCGCCGGCTTCCGGAGATCGAGCGCAACCTCCCGGCCGACGTGAAGCTCGGCACGATCATGGACTCGGCCGAGGACATCGAGAACATGGTGAACAACCTGAAGTCCAGCCTCTACCTGGGCGGGCTTCTGGTGATCGTGGTCACCTTCGTGTTCCTGCGGCGGCTCCGGCCGAGCCTGGTGGTGGCGCTCACCATCCCGTTCTCGATGATCGTGACGTTTTTCGCCATGTACCTCTTCGGGTTCACCCTGAACCTGATCAGCATCATGAGCCTCACCATCGCCATCGGCATGGTGGTGGACAACGCCATCGTGGTGCTGGAGAACATCACCCGGCACATCGAGGAGGGCGCCCCGAGCCCGGCCACGGCGGCCGTGGACGGGGCGAACGAGGTGGGCCTGGCCGTTTCGGCCTCCACCCTGACCACCATCGCGGTGTTCCTGCCCCTGGTGTTCCTGGGGGGCATCGCCGGGATCCTGTTCAAGCAGCTCGGGTTCCTGGTGACCCTGACCCTCCTGGCGAGCCTTCTGGTGAGCCTCACCCTCACCCCCATGGCCGCGAGCAAGCTTCTGAAACCCCAGGCGACCTACCGGGGCGTGCTCGGGGCCCTGTTCCGGGGCAGCGAGGCGGTGCTGGCCGGGCTCGAGCGCCTGTACGGCGCGGTGCTCGGCTGGATGCTCCGGCACCGGGTCGTGACCCTGGTGCTCGCCGCCGCGGTGCTCGCCGGGGGGTTCGCGGCCGCCCGGCACACGGGCTCGGAGTTCATGCCCCAGACCGACACCGGCGAGATCGAGGTGAACGCGGAACTCCCGGTGGACGTGCGGATCGAGGAGGCCACACGGGTCGTCGAGCGGCTCATGAAGATCTTCTACGAGGAGGTGCCCGAGGTGCGGGCCCTCTACGCCCTCACGGGCCAGAGCCGCCAGGGCATCGCCACGGCCGTGGGGTTCGAGGAGGGGAACCACGTCGTGCGCATCGGGGCGAAGCTGGTGGACAAGGCCGACCGCCAGCGCTCGGTGACCGAGATCGCCGAGGCCCTGCGGCGGCGCTACCGGGAGATCCCCGACATCGAGAAACTGAGCGTGCGCACCGTGGGCGCGGCCCAGAAGATCTTTTTCGGCGGCGGCGCAAAACCCCTGGTGATCGAGGTCCTGGGGAACGACTGGGACCGGCTGCGGGGCGCGGCCGGAGAGATCCTCGACCGCGTCAAGGAGGTGCCGGGGGTGCGGGACGCGGCCTGGTCGCTCAAGCCCTCGAAGACCGAGTGGCTCGTGGAGGTGGACCGGGAGAAGGCGGGCCGGCTGGGCCTGCCGCTCGCCGCGCTGGCCCGGGACGTGCGAACGGCCGTGTTCGGCACCGAGTACACCCAGTTCCGGGACGCCGGCGACGACTACGACATCACGGTGCGCCTCCGGCCCGAGGACCGGGCCGGGCGCTCCGAACTCGAGGACCTGCGGCTCAAGACCATCACCGGCCGGATGGTGCGCTTGAAGGACGTGGCCCGGATCGAGGAGGGGGAGATCCCCCTGCAGATCGACCGGAAGAACCAGCAGCGCCTGATCTCGGTGTCGGCCGACGTGGTGGGCCGGAGCCTCGGCGAGGTCACGGCCGACGTGGAGAAGATCCTGGCCGTCCTCGATCTGCCCGAGGGGATCACCGTGCGGTTCGGCGGGGACGTCAAGGAGAAGGCCGACGCGTTCCGGGACCTCCTCCAACTGCTGGCCCTGGGGATGATCCTCGTGTTCATGGTGATGGCGGCCCAGTTCGAGAGCCTGGTGATCCCGTTCGTGATCTTCTTCTCGGTGCCCTTCGCCCTGACCGGCGCGTTCCTGGGTCTCGCGGCCACCGGCACCCCGCTGTCGCTCATGAGCTTCATCGGGATCATCATGCTGGTGGGGATCGTGGTCAACAACGCCATCGTGCTCATCGACTACGCGATCCAACTGCGGGCCCGGGGCCTGGAACTCAAGGAGGCCCTCCTGCGGGCCGGGCGCACCCGGCTCCGGCCCGTGTTGATGACCACCTTCACCACGGCGTTCGGCATGCTGCCCATGGCCCTGTCGCGCCAGACCGGCCATGAGATGTGGAACCCCCTGGGCATCGCCGTGATCGGCGGGCTGCTGGTGAGCACCCTGGTGACCCTGGGCATCGTGCCGGTGATGGGCTCCCTCCTCATGGGCCGGGCCAAGGTGAGGATGGGCGGCTAAGCGGCTGGGCGGCTGGGCGGTTAGGCGGCTAGAAGGCTGGAGGCTAGGAGGCTAGGAGGCTGGGACGCTAGGAGGCAGAAATCTTTGGCGATTCCAGCACCGCCATCCGTCCCGCCGTCCCCGCCCTCCCTCCGTGTCCTCCGTGCCCTCCGTGGTTTTCCAAGTCACTTCGCTCCACGGTCGACGGTCTCCGGTCCCTTGGCCCAGGCCGCGGCGATTCACCCGGTGGTCGAAAGCGAAAAGTCAGAGGACAGAGGACAGAAGCCTCCTGTCGCCTGTCCACTGACTCCCGACATGGCCGCCGCTTCCACCGTCCCGCCGCCCTCCGTGCCCTCCGTGGTTTTCCTCCCGCCCCGCCCTACCGCACCAGGGGCTTGTAGCGGATGCGGTGGGGCCGGTCGGCCTCGGCCCCGAGCCGGCGGCGGCGGTCGGCCTCGTAGGCCTCGTAGTTCCCCTCGAACCACACGACCCGGCTGTCGCCCTCAAAGGCCAGGATGTGGGTGGCGATCCGGTCCAGGAACCACCGGTCGTGGGACACCACCACGGCGCACCCGGCGAACTCCAGAAGCGCCTCCTCCAGGGACCGCAGGGTGTCCACGTCGAGGTCGTTGGTGGGCTCGTCCAAAAGAATCAGGTTCGCCCCCCGCTTCAGCAACTTCGCCAGGTGCACCCGGTTTCGCTCGCCGCCCGAGAGGTCTCCCACCCGCTTTTGCTGGTCCGCGCCCCGGAACTGGAACGCGGCCACGTAGGCCCGGGACGGCACCCGGCGCTTTCCGAGTTCCACGAACTCCTCTTTCCCGGTGATCTCCTCCCAGACGGTGGCGTTGGGGTCGAGGGCGTCGCGGCTCTGGTCCACGTAGGCCATGACCACGGTCTCCCCGATCCGGAGCGTGCCGGCGTCGGGCCTCTCGGCGCCCGTGAGCATCCGGAGGAGGGTCGTCTTGCCGGCGCCGTTCGGGCCGATCACCCCCACGATGCCCCCCGGGGGGAGCCGGAACGAAAGGTCCTCGAAAAGGAGCCGGTCGCCGTAGGCCTTCCGGAGCCCCTCGGCCTCGATCACCACGTCGCCGAGCCGGGGCCCGGGCGGTATCACGATGGCCCCGGCCTCCACCTTGCCCGCGGTTTCCTGGCGCAGCAGGTCCTCGTAGGCCCGGAGCCGCGCCTTGCCCTTGGCCTGGCGGGCCCGGGGCGCCATGCGGATCCACTCGAGCTCCCTCTCCAGGGTTTTCTGCCGGGCGGCCGACTGCTTCTCCTCCTGGGCCAGCCGCGTTTGCTTTTGCTCGAGCCACGACGAGTAGTTCCCCTCCCAGGGGATGCCCCGGCCCCGGTCGAGCTCCAGGATCCACCCGGCCACGTTGTCGAGGAAGTACCGGTCGTGGGTCACGGCCACCACCGTGCCCGGGTACTCGGCCAGGTGCCGCTCGAGCCAGGCCACCGACTCGGCGTCCAGGTGGTTCGTGGGCTCGTCGAGAAGGAGGAGGTCGGGCTGCTGGAGGAGAAGCCGGCACAGGGCCACCCGCCGACGCTCCCCGCCGGAAAGGGTCTTCACCGGGGTGTCGGGGGGCGGGCACCGCAGGGCGTCCATGGCGATCTCGAGCTTGCGGTCGAGGTCCCAGGCCCCGGCCGCGTCGATCGCGTCCTGCACCCGGGCCTGCTCGGCCAGGAGGGCCTCCATCTCCTCGGGTTCCATGGGCTCGGCGAACCGGGCGTTGATCTCGTCGAACTTCCTCAAGAGCGCCCGGGTCTCGGCCACGGCCTCGTCCACCACCTCGGCCACGGTCTTCCCCGGGTCGAGTTCGGGCTCCTGGGGCAGATACCCCACCCGCACCCCCTCGGCCGGCCAGGCTTCGCCGTCGAACTCGGTGTCGAGCCCCGCCATGATGCGAAGGAGCGTGGATTTCCCCGCCCCGTTGAGGCCCAGCACCCCGATCTTCGCCCCCGGCAGGAACGAGAGCCAGATGTCCTTGAGCACCGTGCGGTTCGGGGGGTAGGTCTTGGTGAGGCCCTTCATCACGTAGACGTACTGCGCCATCTCGGGTTCGCTCCTCCAAGGTCGGGGGGAAAACGGCCGCGGATTGTACCCGGGCTCACGCCGGCGGGCCAGGGAAAATCTTCCCCGGGGCGGGTGACGGACCGCCGGCACCTGTGGTACGGATGTACGCTGCGGCTGGGAAGCCAGGAAGCCAGAAGGCCGAACGGCCCCTTGGCCCCAACGAAGAAGTTCCTGCGACTTCAAAGGTCTTGCCGACGGCGGCTGGGGGCCCGGTTCCGGTCGGGCGCGAGTGCGGCAGCTGGGGAGCGGCGACCGTGTCAGGAATCAGTGGACAGACGACAGAGGGCAGGGGGGTCTCTGACTTCTGAATTCTGGCCCCTGACCCGGCAGCCACTCCCACGGGTCGGCCCGCGCGAATACGCCGGAATCCCGAAGGTTTTTAGCCGCCTGGCTGCCGAGCCGCCCAGCCGCCTAGCCGAAGTGACTTGGAAAAGAACCACGGAGGACACGGAGGACACGGAGGGGGCGGGGACGGTGGGACGGGAGGGAGTGCTGGAATCGACAGAGAGCATTGCGTCCTAGCGTCCGCGCCTCCCGGCGTCCCAGCTTTCCCACCTTTCCCAACGGAGCGTTCCCTCATGAACGTACTCGGTCTGAGCGCCAGCTGCCGCCCCTGGGGAAACACCGACCTTCTCGTGCGCCTCGCCCTGCGGGGGGCCGAGGCCGAGGGGGCCGAGACCCGGTTCCTGCGGATCCCCGACCTCCAACTCGGCCCCTGCCGCGGCTGCATGGCCTGCGTGTTCAAGGACACCGACTGCGTCCAGAAGGACCGGTTCCCCGAGTTCCTGGAGGCCATGCGGTGGGCCGACGCCGTGGTGCTGGGCTCGCCGTGCTACGTGCTCGGGGCCACGGCCCAGGTGAAAAACCTCCACGACCGCATGATCCGGTTCGGGATCCGCCGGGAGTTCCAGGGGAAACCCGGGCTCACCCTCGTGGCCGCCGGCGTGCCGGGCTGGGAGCCCCTGGCGCTCGCCCAGACGAGCCTGTTTTTCCTCTTTCTGGGCATGCCCGTGGTGGACCAGTTCGTGGGCCACGCCCAGGGGCCGGGCGAGATCTTCGACGACGCCCCGGCCTGTGAGCGGGCGCTGGCGGCCGGCCGGGCCCTGGGCCGGGGGGAGACGGCCTACCGGGGGGACCCCGGCGTCTGCCCCGTGTGCCATCTGGACCAGGTGACCACCCGGCCCGACGGGACCGCCTTCTGCCTCCTGTGCGACCTACCCGGGACCTGGGAGCAGGCCGACGGCCGGGTCCGGTTCGTGCCCCGGCCCGGGGCCCCGGCCCGGTGGAGCGACGAGTCCATGCAGCACCACTTCTCGGACCGGATCCTGCCCTCGGGCCCCCGGTTCAAGGGCCGGATCCGGGAGATCAAGGCGAAGGTCGAGGCCTTCCGAAACGGAGGGGAGCCGTGGAAGCAAAGCTAGACGAGGCCGCCCGCCTTCTCGCGGTGCGCCGCCGGGCCGTGGCCCTTACCGGAGCCGGGATCAGCGTGGAGAGCGGGATCCCCGATTTCCGCAGCCGCGGGGGGCTGTGGGAGCGGTTCGACCCGGCCGAATACGCCACGATCCAGGCCTTCCGGGCCAACCCGCCCAAGGTCTGGAAGATGCTGGCCGAGATGGAGTCGGTGCTCGACGCGGCCCGGCCGAACCCGGCCCACGAAACCCTGGCCCGGCTCGAGGAGGCCGGGATCGTCCAGGGGGTGATCACCCAGAACATCGATGGGCTCCACCAGGCGGCCGGAAGCCGCCGGGTGGTGGAGTTCCACGGAAGCCACCGCACCCTGTCGTGCCTGGCCTGCGGGGGGCGGGTGGATCGGGAGGAGGCCCGCCGCCGGGGGGTGCCGCCCGCCTGCGAGTGCGGCAGCGTCCTCAAACCCGACGTGGTCTTTTTCGGCGAGCCCATCCCCGAGGAGGCCCTGCGGGAGGCCTACCGGCTCGCGGCCTCGTGCCGGGTCATGCTGGTCGTGGGCACCTCGGCCGAGGTGGCGCCCGCGAACCAGATGCCCTGGATCGCCAAGCAGGCGGGGGCCGCCGTGATCGAGGTGAACCTCGAGCCCACCCACCTCACCGGCTCGATCACCGACGTGTTCCTCCAGGGCAAGGCCGGCCGGGTGCTCCGGGACCTCGGGGAACGGGTGGCGGCGTACGTGGAGGGGTAGAAGGCTGGGAGTCCCGGGCCCCCTGAGGGGTACCCCCCCTCTCCGTTCACGTCCCTTCCCGGAAGAGCTCGGCCAAGAACAGCTTCATGTGCTCCCAGGAGCGCTTCGCGGAGGGCTCGTGGTACTGGGCGCCGGCGAGCTTCCCCTTGGCCCAGGGGTTCGTAAAGCTATGCTTCGCGCCGCCGTAGAAGATCATCTGCCAGTCGGCTCCGGCCCTGCGCATCTCCTCCTGGAAGGCGCGGATGTCCTCCTCGGGGATGAACGGGTCGTCCGCACCGTGGCACACGAGCACCCGGGGCCCCACCTCCCGGGTGGCCTTCGGGTCGGCCATGCGAAGCCCCCCGTGGAAACTCACCACGCCCCGCACCGGCGCGTTCGCCCGGGCGAGCTCCAGCACCGTGGTTCCCCCGAAGCAGTACCCCACGGCCGCGACCCGGTCCGGGTCCACGAGTTCGTGCTCCCGGAGCACCCGGAGGCCGGCCAGCGCGCGCTCCCGTAAAAGCGCCTGGTCCTTGCGGAACAGCCCCGCCAGGTGCCGGGCCTCGGCCGGGTCGGCGGCCCGCTTTCCCTTGCCGTAGATGTCCGCGGCGAACGCCACGTACCCCAGCCGGGCCAACTGCTCGGTGCGCATCCGGGTGTACTCGTTGAGCCCCCACCATTCGTGGACCACGAGCACCCCCGGCCGTTTGCCGGCGACGGCGTCGTCGTAGGCCAGGTACCCCTCGAGCACGGCGTCGCCGTGCCGGTACTCGACGCTCCGGGTGACGAGGCCGGCGGGGGACGGGGCCGGAACCCCAAGGAGCAACGCGACAAAGATCAAGACCGTCCGAGGCATGGGAACCCTCCGGCAGGGGTGGATCGGGCCAAGAGGCCTCCACCGTACCCCGGCGGGGGTCGGCGTCAAGGCCGGCTCAAGCCCGACCCTTAACCTGCCGATCGGGGTGGCGAGGAGGTGGGGCTGCCGTGCGGGTGGAAGCGGGTGTCTCGATCGCTCACGGGGGGAACGGGGCTCGGGCGAGCCAGGTGTCCGACCCCCAGGTCCGCGCGCTTCTCGCCGAGTTGCGCCGGACCGACCGGGAGGTGCGGGCCCACGAGGCGGCCCATGCTGCCGCGGGCGGGGGGCTCGTGCGGGGCGGGCCCTCGTTCCGGTACCGCATGGGCCCCGACGGCCGGCCCTACGCCGTGGCCGGCGAGGTCCAGATCGACTCCTCCCCGGAACCCGGCGACCCCGAGGCCACAATCGCGAAGATGGAGCGGGTGCGCCGGGCGGCCCTAGCCCCGGCCCGCCCCTCGGCCCAGGACCTCGCGGTGGCCGCCCAGGCCGCCCAGACCGAGGCCCGGGCCCGGGCCGAACTCCTTCGGGCGCCCGACGGGGACCCCACGAAGGGAAACCTCCTGGACGTCAAGGCCTGACCCACCCCGGTTAACAACACCAACGGAAGTGTTGTCAGATCCCCGTGGTTGCTACGGAAACCAGCGGGTGGGGGGCTGGTGGAGAGCCGGGTGCGGCCCCTCACGTCGCCGCGCCCCAGAGGCTTGGACCGACTTGGAAGCTCCCCAGGGCCCCTTCGGGGCCCCACTGCGCAGGACAGCAACGTCCGAGTCAGGGCCTCGGTGTGGGAGCGCCTTCCAAGGCGCGATCCGGGCCGAAGGCCCGAAGGAAAGGGCGTCGCGGCTTGGAAGCCGCTCGCACAGGTTGGCACAGCCGATGACGCTGGAATCGCAAAGTATTTTCGCGTCCTAGCCTCCTAGCCTCCCAGCGTCCCAGCCGAAGTTACTTGGAAAATCCGGAACTTCCGCCGCCGGCGCCCCGACCTGCCGAGCCGGCAACGGCATGCGAAGGCGCGGCGATCAGGTGCCGCACTCGCGCCCGGCCGGAACCAGTCCCCCACCCGCCCCCGGCAACGGTGCTGAAGGCCGTACTATTCCCCCGGCTTCACCACCTCCACCGCCCCCATGCGGCCCCACCGCGGGTCGGCCGGGTCCAGATCCCCCACGAGCACCCAGACGCCCCGGGCCGGATCGAGATGGCTGCGGGCGGCCCGGCGGGCCGCGTCGAGGGTCACGGCCGCGACCTCGTCCGGGTAGCGTTCCCCGAGATCCAGGGGGAGGCCGTCGAGGAGATTCTCCAGGCGGTCGCGCACGAGGTTCGCCGGGTCGTCGTACCGGAACACGTGGCGGGTCACCAGGCTGCGACGGGCCTCCTCCACCTCGGCCGCGGTGATGCCGTCGGCCAGGTTCCGGATCTCGGCCCGCATGAGGTCCACCACCTCCCCCGCGCTCTGGGTTTTCGTGAGCCCGTAGGCCCCCAGCACCCCGAACCGGGGCAGGGCCTGGTAGAAGCTCCCCACGCTGTAGGCCAGCCCCCGGTTGGACCGGATCTCCCGGACGAGCCGGGCCGTGAACCCGCCGGAGCCCAGCACGTGGTCGCACACCTCCAGGGCGGCGAAATCCTCCGACAACCGCGCGGGCCCGATGCGAGCCCAGATCACCGTGGTCTGGGGGAGCGCCTTCGGCACGATCACCACGGTCGGCTGCGGTTCCGCCGGGGGCGTCAGGAGCGGGAACGCGCCTCCCCGGCCGGGAAGCCGGCCGAACCGGGCCGCGAGCCTCTCCCGCAGGTCTTCGGGCTCGAAATCCCCCACCGCGCCCAGGGCCCAGGTTCCCTCCGAGACCAGCCGGCGGTGGATCTCCACGAGGTCGTCCCGGCCGATCCGGCCCACCGTCTCCTCGGTGGGCACCCGGCCCCGGGGGTGGCCCCGGAACAGGGCCCGCCGCATCTCCCGGAAGCCCAGGCTCTGGGGCTCGTCGGCCTCCCGGCGCAGGGCCTCGGCCACCTGGGCCTTGGCCCAATCGACCCGGTCGGCCCGCAGCGCCGGTTCCCAGAGGAGCTTCGCCAAGAGGTCGAGCCCCCGGTCCAGGTCCTCGGGGAGCACGGTCAGGGTGATCCAGCCCTTGTCCCGGCCCAGGTGCACCGAGAGGTCCATGCCCCGGTTCTCGAGGGCCCGGTCGAACGCCTCGGGGTCCAGATCCCCGGCGCCCCCGGTCCGCCAGGCCAGGCTCGCCACCCGGGCGAGCCCCGCGAGCTCGGGCGGGTCGTACACCTCGCCCCCCCGAACGGCCAGATAGAGGCGGATGAGGGGCACGTCGTGGTCCTCCACCCAGAACCACTCGGCCCCCCCGGGGGCGAGCCGGCCGCCTTGGACCTCGATCTCGGGCAACCGGGGCGGGGGATAGACCGCCGTCCGGGGATCCAGGGGCCGGCGCCCGGCGCAGGCGGCGAGGGTCAGGATCCCAACCGCAAGGGCCAGAGCCCGCAAGGACGCGGGCCTCATGGCCGCCCCTCCCGCCCAGGCCGGAGCACCACCACGGTGCGATTTTCGGGCGTGAAGTATCTTCGGGCCACCTGGGCCACCTCCTCGGGGGTGATGGTACCAAGCACCTTGGGGTGCTCCTCGATGTAGCGCCAGTCGCCGGCCACGGCCTCGAAGTAGGCGAGCCTACGGGCGAGCCCGCCGTTCGAGAGGAGGCTTTTCACCCGGTCGGCCTCGAGCCGCCGGAGCACCCGCTCGAGCTCCTCCGGGGTGGGCGGCTCCCGGCCCAGGCGGTCGAGTTCCTCCAGGAGGGCCCGCTCGGCCTCCTCGGGCGCAACCCCCTGGAGCGGGGTCAGGAACACGGCGAAGAGGTTCGGGTACCGGGCGCCCGGAAGCCCGTTGGCGGCGCTCACCGAGGCCGCGATCCGGCGGCGGTCCACGAGCTCGCGCACGAGCCGGGAGCTACGGCCGTCGGTCAACACGGCCTCGATCACGTCGAACACGTAGTCGTCCCGGTGGGGCAGCGTGGGCTTGTGGAACGCCACGGCAAGCCGGGGCTCGGCGTCGAACCACACCTCGGCCCGCCGGGGACCGGCCTGGGCCGGCTCCCGGGTAATCGGCCGGTCGTCCGGCGCCCCCCGGGGCTCCAGGTCGCCGAAGTACCGCTCCACCAGCCGGAAGAACGCCGGCGGATCCACGTCGCCCACGGCCACCACGACGCAGTTGTCCGGACCGTAGTACCGGCGGAAGAACTCCCGGGTCGCCCCGAGGTCCAGGGTTTCCAGGTCCGAGGGCCAGCCGATCACCGGGTCCCGGTAGGGGTGGGCCACGAACGCCGTGGACAGGAGCGCCTCGTAGAGCCGGCCGTCGGGGTCGGAGCCGTAGCGCTGACGGCGCTCCTCGATCACCACCTCGCGTTCCACGTAGTACTCCCGGAGCACCGGGTCGCGCATGCGCTCGGACTCGATGCGGGCCCAGAGCTCCAGGCGGTCCGACGGCAGGCTCACGATGTAGCTCGTGAGATCCGAACTCGTGAACGCGTTGAACCCCACGGCGCCGTTTCGGGTGTAGATGGCGTCGATCTCGTCCTTGACCACGAGTTCCCGGTGCCTCTCCTGAAGGCGGCCGAGTTGCTCCTGAAGGCGCCTCACCTCGGCCGGGTCGGCCCGGCCCCCCTTGCGGCGCTCCCGGTCCAAGGCCCGGCCCACCCGCTCGATCTCTTCCAGGAGCGGCCGCTCCCGGGCCCAGTCCCGGGTGCCCAGGGTGCGGGTGCCCTTGAAGAGCAGGTGCTCCAGGAGATGGGCCATGCCGGTGTGGCCCGAGGGTTCATCGACCCCGCCGACCCGGAAGGTCATCTGCAGGCTCACCACCGGCGCGATGCCCCTCCTAAGGGTGAGCACGGTGAGCCCGTTTGCCAGCCGGTATTCCTGGACCCGGCCCTCGAGGGAGCCGCCGGGGCTCGCCCAGGCCGCCACGGCCCCCAGGAGCCCGAGCCCCACGAGCACCGCTCCGACCCGTGCGGATCGCGCATTTCGTATCCGTTTCACCCTGTTCTCCTCCGATCGCCCCGTGCCGGGACGTCCGCGCTATTCCCGCGGCACTACCGCGCCAGCCGCCAGCCGCCAGCCGCCAGCCGCCAAGCCGCCAAGCCGCCAAGCCGCCAAGCCGCCAAGCCGGCGATGGTATCGGGTTCCCGGGGCCCCGGCAACCGGACCTGGCGGGCCGGCGCGCCGGCGTGCTAGGCTTCTTGCCCTGCGAACCGAACGACCCGACACCGGACACCCCCAGAAAGGGCAGGTTCCGATGACCGACGCGCTCACGCCGGCCGGGCGGGGGGTGGTGGTCGCCACCCCGCTTCGGCGGGAACTCGACGAGATCCTGAGCCTACGGGGCGAGGCCCGGGAGGAGCGGCTGCTGGCGAGCCCGCACCTTCCGGCCGTGGTGGCCCTGATGCCACCCGAGGAACTCTACTTCACCCTCAAAGAGATGGACCCGGACCATGTGCCGCTGGTGCTCGTCCACGCCCGTCCCGAGCAGGTGGAGTTCTTCCTGGACCTGGAACTCTGGAGGGGCGACCGGGTGCGGCCCGCCCGAGTGGGGCCGTGGCTCGAGCTCCTGGCCTCCTGCGGCGAGGCCCCGCTCGGCCGGTGGCTCTCCCAGCTCGACCTGGCGGACCTGACCCTCTACCTCGGGCAGATCCTCCGGGTGGTACGACCCCAGGACCCGGACGACGACCCGTTTCAGGAGGGAAAGGGCCGGGCCCCCATCACGGTGGACGGGTTCTACCACGTGCGCTGCCCCAAGGACCGGGAGGGGCTCGTGCGCTCGCTCCTCCTGGTGCTCCGGGAAAAGGACCCCGACCGCTACCTCCGGCTCATGGAGGCGCTCCACCGGGAGGTGGACTCAGAGCTCGAGGAGCACGTGTACCAGGAGCGGGTCCGACGACTCGCCGTGCGCGGGTTTCCCGAATGGGACGAGGCCATGGAGGTGTACGTGCCCCTGGCGGTCTCGAGCCCGGCAGAGCTGCCCGTGCGCAGCCCGTCTCTCGTCCCCGACCCCGACGGGGAGCCCGAGGCCGCGCCCCGCTACCCCATCGCCGCGCCCTCGGTGGCCCCCGACCTGGTCGTGCGGGCCCTCGCCCGGGTGCGGGACCCCGCCGTGGCCGAATCCATCCAGACCGAGCTCGCCACCCTCACGAACCGGGTGCTGGTGGCCGACCGGCTCGACCTGGACCGGCTGGAGAGTTACGGCCGCGCCCTTTCGAAGGTGGCCGGGTACCTGGCCATCGGGCTCGAGGCCCTGGCCGGACCCGACGAGGAGGCCGCGGCGCGGCTCCTGGAGCGCCACTGGCTCCAACACCTGTTTCGGGCCGGGTGGTCGCGGGTCGCCGAGGCCCGAAACCGGGCCCGCCACGTGTTCCGGAAGGGCTGGCCCGAGGGGCACAAGGAGCGGCTCCTGTTCCTCGACCCCCCCCTCGGCGAGATCCTCGACGGGCTCCTGCGGCCCCATCCCCTCTGGTACCAGGGGGAGGACGCGTCTCCGGCCTACCGGGAGTTCCGAGCCCTGGCCGAGGTGGACCGGGCCGTGCGGGCCGTGGACAAGGCGGAGTTCCTGGGGCGGTTCTTGCTCTCGGTGGTGGACCTCCGGCTCGAGGACTGCAAGAACGCCCTGCGGGACCTGGAACCCGAACTCCTAAAGACCTCTACGGTGTTCCTCACGGCCCTCGTGAACGCGGCGCTCGACCGGGGATTCCGGTTCGCCCCGATCCCCCGGGAGAGGGCCCGGGAGGGGCTCGCCCGGGTCTGGGAAGAGGACCGCCCGCCCCGGAGGGTGAAGCCGTCGCTCGTGGATGCCTCGGTGGAGTGGGTGGCACTCCTGATGCCCCTGGAGGGCACCGACCGGATGTTCCTCGAGGAGTTCGTGCGGGACTGCTTCGGGTTGCTGGAGGAGGAGTTCGGGCACCTGGCGCCCGACGAGGTGCCCGACCCCCGGTTCACGCGGGGACTCTGGATCCGTTGAGCCGCTCCCCGGCCGCCAGGCGGAGCAGCCGCACCGAGATCTCGGGCAGGGGGAGCTCCTCGTCCACGCACCCGGTGGCCGCGGCCTCCCGGGGCATGCCGTGGATGAGGGCGGTGTGGGCCGACTCGGCGATCACCCTGCCCCCGCGGGCCTTCACGGCCCGGACCCCCACGGACCCGTCGCGGCCCATCCCCGTGAGCACCACGGCCGTGAGCCGGGGCCCGAACGCCTCGGCCGCGGTCTCGAACAGCCGGTCCACGCTGGGGCTGTAGAGGCTCCCGGCGGCCTCCTCGAGGCCGAGGCGGACGCCCCCTGGGCCGTCCCGGACCACCATGTGGCGCCCCCCCGGCGCGATCCACACCTCCCCGGGCCGCACCGGCGCCCCGTCGCGGCCCTCGCGCACCGGAAACGGGAGCACCCGGTCGAGCCGCTTGGCGAACGCCGCTGTGAACCCGGCCGGCATATGCTGGGCGATGAGCACCGCGGCCCGGGGCTCCGGGGGCAGGGCCGACAGGAGATACTGGAGCCCCGGCGGCCCCCCCGACGAGGCCCCGATGGCGAGCACCGGGAACCCGTCTTGGTCGGCGGGAGCCGGTTGGGGCGGGGGCCCGGCCGGGTCCGGCTCGGCCCAGAGCCCCAGGGCCCCCCGGGCCTTGGCCCGCACCTCCTCCACGATGGACTCGAGATCCCGGTACGGGTCCTCGGGCTTCGAGATGAACCCGTTGGCCCCGAGCTCCATGGCCCGGTCCACGTTCTCCAGGTCGGCGTAGGCACTCACCACCAGGACGGGCGCCCGGGACCGCTGGCGGAAGAGCCGCAGGAACGTGAACCCGTCCATGACCGGCATGTGGAGATCGAGGGTCACGAGGTCGGGGGGGGCGTGGAGGGCCTTGGCCAGGGCGGTCTGGCCGTTCGTGGCGCCCTCGACCCCGGCCACCCAGGGTTCGCCCTCCAGGGCCTCCCGCAGGAACCGGCGCACGTAGGGGCTATCGTCCACCACCAAGACCCGGGCCGTCTTCATGCCTCGCCTCCGCCCCCCAGGAGGGCCCGGGCTCTCCGGTCGAGCCCCTCGATCTGGGCCTGGAGCTCGCGGATCACCTCCTCCACGCCCTGGACGCCCGCGTCCTGGTCACCCGTGCGGCCGGAGAGCTCCTGCATGTGGGCCAGGATCCGCTCCGTCTCCTCCCGCTCCCGCTCCACGGCTCCGAGGAGGTCCTGGAGGTTTCGGTCGATGGCGGACACGGCGTCCGAGATATAGCGGCTCACCTCGGCCTGCTCGGCCGTGGCGAGTTTCACCTGCTCGGTGAGGTCCCGCATGATCTCGGTGGACTCCCCGACCAGGTCGCCGCTCTTCCGGTGCTCCCGGGCGGCCTGGCGAATGTGCTCCACCATGGCCGCCACCTGCTGCATCGACCCCACCACGCTCTGGCTCCCCCGGGCCTGCTCCTGGGTGGCCGCCAGGATCCGCTGGTTCATCTCGTTGGAGGTGCGGGCGGTTTCCAGGATGTGGCGCAGGGCCTGGCCCGCGGTCTCGGCGAGCTCCACGCTCCGGGCGGTGGCCGACTGGCCCCGGGCCACGGCCTCGTTGGCCGCCTCGGCCTGGTCCTGGATCCGGCGCACGAGCCGGAAGATCTCGCCCGTGCTCGCCGAGGTGCGGTCGGAAAGCCCCTGGATCTCGTGGGCCACCACCGCGAAGCTCTTGCCGTGCTCCCCCGCCTGGGCCGCGATGATCGCGGCATTGAGTGCGAGGAGCTTCGTCTTGTCGTTGATCTCGTTGATGATCTTCACCACCCGGCGGATGGCGCGGCTCGCCTCGGCCAGCTCGCCCATGACCCGGGCCGTGTCCTGGATCACCTCGTAGGAGGCGTGGATGCCCCCCAGGGTGGCTTCCACGGCCCGTGACCCTTCCTCGGCGGCCGCGGCCATCCGCACCCCGAGCTCCGCCGCCTCGCGCGCGCTCTTCTCGATCTGCCGGGTGGAGGCGTCGATCTGGCTCATGGAGGACACCGTGAGCTCGGTCTCCCGGGCGAGCCCCTCCACGTTCTCGGCCACCTCGCCGATGGACTGGACCATCTGGAGCACGCTCGCGGCCGTGGCCGAGACCTGCTGGGCCAGCTGGTCGGCGCTCCCGGCCACCTCGTCGATGCTGGCCGACATCTCCACGAGACTCGTCGAATTGTCGCTCGTGGACGAGGCGATGGCGTCCAGGTGGGCCCGGGTGTCCTCCATGGCCTGGTCGAGGCCCTGCACGGCCGTGAGAATTGCCTCGGCAGCGGCGCGACCCCGCTGGACCCCCTCGCGCACCCGGCTCAGGGCCAGCTGGACCTCCACGCTCCGGTCCCGCAGCATCGACGCAAGGCCCGACACCTCGTCGAGGATCTCCCGCCGGCGGGCGGCCGCCCGCACCAGGGCGCGCTCCACCCGGCCCAGCTCGTCGTCGCGGGTCTCCGACACCTCGTCCAGGGGCTCACCCGCCTCGAACCGCTCCACCGCCTCGGCGAGCCGGGCGAGCCGCCGCGTCACGAGCGTGTGCACGGCGAGGAAGGTTCCGACCAGGACCAGGGCGACCGTGACTCCCCCAGCGCCGAGCACGGTCCACGCCTCCCGCCGGAGCCTTTGGTAGGGGGTTCCGACCGCCGCGTCGAGGAACAGATACCCCAGGACCGCCTCGTCCCCGGGGTGGCACCCGCGGCAGTCGGGTCCGTTGGCGATGGGTCGGAACACACGGGCCACCGGGTGGTCGTCCACGGTGCGGTCGAGGTGCTCGTAGGGAAGGGGCGGCCTTTGGCCGTGACACCCGGCGCACCGGGGCTCTTCGTCGGGGGCCACCCGGTCCGGCAACTCCGGGAAGGAGGCCAGGATGCGGCCGCTCCGGCCGACCACCGCGGCCGACTCGTAGAGCCCGGTGGAGGCCATTGCCCCGAGGGTGTGCCGCAAACCGCCCACGTCCATCTCGGTCAGATGGGACTCCACCGTGGCCGCGAGCCCGTCGGCCAAGGCCCGGCCGTAGTGGACGGCCTCGGCCTCGACCCCGTTGTACCGGTATACCGCGTACCACACGAACGCCGTGCCGCTTCCCAGGAGCAGAACGGCCGCCACGGCCGCGGTGATCCGGAAGCGAAGCCCCAGGGTCATGACGCGTCCCCCTCCCCGGCGAACCGGCGCAGGGGCTCGAGCAACTCCGCCGGATCCGGCAAGCTTCGCTCATGCTCCGCGGCCGCCTCCTCCACGGCGTCCCGGAGCCGCCCGGCCAGGAACGCCCCCTCCTCGCACAGGTCCCGGACCTTGGCGAGGCCCAAAGCGTCCGCATCCTCGGGCACCTCGGGCACGGCCGGGGCGTTCGGGGGCGGCGGCGCCTCCCCGAGCCGTGCCGTGGCCTCCTGCACCCGACGGCGGACGGCCTCGATTCCCGACGCCCACGCGGCCAGGGCCTCTCGGACCTCCCCGAGGCCCCGGACCCATCCGGTAGCGTCGGCCACCGCCTTCGCCAGTCCCTCGACCCCGTCGGCCAGGGCGGTGCGCTCATCGTTCAACAGGCGAACGGCCCGGGCCGACTCGCTCTGGATCGTTTCCACGAGATTTCCGATCTCCTTCGTGGACTCCGCGGTGCGCTCGGCCAGGTCGCGGATCTCGTCGGCCACCACGGCGAACCCCCGGCCGTGCTCCCCGGCCTGGGCGGCCAGGATCGCCGCATTCAGGGCCAGCAGATTCGTCTGCTCGGTCACGTCCTCGATCACCGTGAGGATCGCCCCTACCGACTGGATGCGTTCTCCCAGGGTTCCGATGGCCGAGGTGGCCTCGTCCCACCGCGCCCGCAGCCGCTCGAACCGTTGCACGCAGTCCTCAAGCCCCTGGGCCACGGGTCCCGCGGCCTCGGCCATGGCTTCCAGTTCCGGCACCTGAGTCGCGGGCCAGGAGACGGTTTCCAACAGCCCCAGGGCACCCGCCGCGCCCTCGTGGCAGGCCGAGAGATCCTCCAGGGTCCGGGCCGTCTCCTCCCACTCCCGGGCAGCCGTCCCCATGCGGCCCACCCATTCGGCAAGCGCCTCGGCCAGGTCCTCGATCCCCCTTCGTTGCTCCTCGGCGTGGGCCAGGACGTCGGAGATCACGGGGTCGAGGAGCCGGCACGGGTTCTCCGCCGGCTGCGCCGGCGCCGCCTGGCCGAGCACCTGCCGAACGGCGGCGCGGATCTCCGAGAGTTCGGCCTCGGCGGCCTGCCGGGCCGCGACCGCCTCGGCCTCGGCAACTGCGGCCCGGGCCTCGGCCTCGGCCCGGGCCCGACGGGCCTCCTCGAGCTCGTCCACCAACGCCGCGAGCCAAGCCGGCCGGGGTCGGTCGGGGTCGCGCACCGCGGCCTCGAGCTCGCGCTCCCGATGCGCCCACGCCTCGCGCACGGTGCGCCCTCCCAGCACCCCGAGCCCCACCCCTGCGGCCGCCGCCGCGGCGAGCGCCCAGGTCCCGAACGCGAGCCCCGCTCCGGCCGAGGCGCCGGCCAGAACGCCGGCCGCGGCCCACCATTTGGCATCAGAGCGGTCCATGCACCACCTCCTCGCTCGCCGGGCCGGGCAGCACCGCGCCCGCCCGGATCACCAACACGACGTCCTCGGCCGCGTCCCGCCGCCGGAACATGGCCACCACGAGCCCCTGGGACGGGTCTTCCACCCCGGGGATCGGCTCCAAACCCTCCGGCGGCACGGTCTCCACCTCGCCCAGCCGGTCCACCCCCACGGCAAAGGTGCGTCCCCGGCACCGCAACACCAGGAGTTTCGCCTCGTCGGTCTCCGCCGGGGACCCGGGCTCGCCGAGGATCCGGTGCAGGTCGGCCACGGGCACGAGCTCCCCCCGCAGGTTGAACACCCCCCGGAGCTCGGGCGGGGACCCCGGCACCAGCACCAGGGGCCGGGGCGTCAGGATCTCGCGCACGACCCGGATGTCGAAGGCGAACCGGCGTCCTCCGACCTCGACGCACAGAAACTGAAACGCGCCTTCGGTCATCCGGCCTCCTCCACCCGAAACGCGCAGAGCCCCTCGGGCGAAAGGATCCCCAGGGTCCGCCCCTCGCGATCCCTCGCCATGCCCGTGAGGAACGGGTCGTCCTCCATCTGCCGGACCTCTGCCGGGTCGAACCGGACCACCCCCACGACCCGGTCCACCCGAAACCCCATCGCCTCGTCCCCGTCCCGAAGCACCACGATCCGCTCCCCGGGGGCCTCTCCCCCCGGCTCGATCCCGATCCGGGCCGACAGGTCCACCACCGGCAGCATCGACCCGCGCAGGCTCGCGATGCCCAGGACCCATGGGGGGGTCCGGGGAACCGGGGTCACGGTCCGGGGCCGAAGGATCTCCGCCACCGCTCCCACGGGGAAGCCGTAGCGCTCTCCCGCCGACTCCACCTCGAGGAACTCGAGCCGGTCCGCCGGCCGCGCCTCCGGCCCCCCCGCCTCGGACGCCGCGTCGGCGTCCAGGGCGGCCCGAAGCCGCTCCCGCCACCGGACCAGCGCGTCGTCCGCCTCAGGCATGGGCCGCAGCCTCCTTCACCAGGGACGCGACGTCGGCCACCAGGATGGGCCTTTGGTCGCCCAGATCCGTGGCGCCCGCGATCCCGGGCACCCCCTTGAGCCGGGACCCGAGGCTTTTGATCACCACGTCCTGCTGCACCAACAGCTCGTCCACGGCGAACGCCATCCGCTTCTCCGCCACGCCGACCACCACCGCGTACCCCCCCTCGGGCGTCCCGTCCCCCGGCATGCCCAGGGCCCGGTCCAGGCGCGCGAGGGGGAGCGTGTCGGCCCGCAGCCGCAGCACGGGCCGGCCCTCGATCCGGTCCGTCTCGGCCTCCTCAAGCGACACGGTCTCGAGCACGCTGTTCAGGGGCACCGCGAGCCGGGCGTCCCCCGTGCGCACGATCAGGGCTTGGATGATGGCCATCGTGATGGGGAGCACCACGGTGACCGTGGTGCCCCGCCCTTCTTGGCTTGCCAGTTCGATCATGCCGGACAGCCGGGCGATGTTCTTCCGAAGCACGTCCATGCCCACCCCCCGGCCCGAGATCTCGGTGGCCTGGTCCTTGGTGGAAAACCCGGGCTGGAACAGCAGATCGAACACCTCCTTGTCCGTGAGCTCGGCCCCGGGCTCCACCAGGCCCCGTTCCACCGCCTTCCGGAGCACCCGATCCCGGGAGATGCCGGCCCCGTCGTCGGCCACCTCGATCACCACGTGGTTCCCCCTCTGGTACGCAGCGAGCTCGATCCGGCCCCTGCGGGGTTTGCCCTTGGCCTCGCGCTCCTCGGGGGGTTCGATGCCGTGGTCCACGGCGTTTCGGATCACGTGGATCAGGGGGTCGCTGAGCTCCTCGGCGATCAGCTTGTCGATCTCGGTGTCGGCGCCCCGGATCTCCAGGTCCACCTCCTTGTCGATGGTGCGCAGGATCTTGTGGAGGGTGCGCTGGAGCTTGGAGAAGAGCTGCCCCAGGGGCACCATCCTCACCTCCATCACGGCCTCCCGGAGCTCGGCGAGCCGCCGGTCCAGGGCCTTCTGGGCCTTGGCCAGCTCGAGCACCTCCCCGGTGAGGCTCTGCTCCTGCCGGAGCCGGTCCACGACGAGGTGGATGTGGCTGCGGGTGACCACGAGTTCCCCCACCAGGTTCATGAGGGCGTCGAGCTTGGCGAGGTCCACCCGGATCGACTGGCTCAGGCTCCGAAGCCCTTCCCCCCCGGCCGTGTCGGGCCGACCGGCGGAGACCGGCTCGGGGGCCACGGCCTCCTGCGGCGGTGGGGGAGGCGGCTCCGGCGCCGCGGGGCCGGGCGCCGCCTTCGGCGGCCCGATCACCTCCAGTTCGGCCCCGTGGAGGGCCACCGCGCTCCGGGCGGCCTCCACCTCGGCCTTGATCCCCACGAGGAGCTGAAACTCCATGCGGTCGGGGGAGGCGTCGCCGGCCCCCGGCAGGGTCGAGATGATCTCCCCGAGCTCCTTGAGCGTGGCGTTCAGGGCCTCGAGGTCGGTGTCGAAGGTTTCGAACGGAAACGCCACGCGCACCCGGACCAGGGTGCGCTTGGGGTTCTTTAGGGTGGCTTCGAGGCGGTGCCGCTCGTACTCGGTGAGCACCGCGAGGACGTCTTCGCCGAGCCCCAACTCGGCCAGCTCATCCTGGGGTTCGGCCGCTTCCCCCTCCGCCGCCCGGATCAGCCGCTCCACGAACCCCGGCACCGTGGGATCCTCGGGCTCCCCACCGCCGGCCAGCCGGCCGCACAGGGTCTTGAGGAGATCGAGGCCCTCGTAGAGGAGATCCATGACCGGCCGGGAGCACCCCACCCGCCCCATGCGGATCGCGTCGAGGAGGGTCTCGGTCTTGTGGGCCACCTCGGTGATCTGGGAGAACCCGCACATGGCCGAGATGCCCTTGAGGCTGTGGGCCCCCCGGAAGATGCTGTTGACCACCTCGGGGTCGGGTTCGTCCCCCTCGGCGGTCTGCTCCAGCGAGGCGAGGTCGTCCTCGAGGCGCTCCAGGATGTCCTCGGCCTCGGCCAAGAACTCCTGGACACTCGCGTCGGCCGCGCTCACGCCTCGGCCTCCCGGTCGCAGGGGGGCCCGCCCGCCGAGGCCTGCTCCATCGCCCGTTGGAGCTGGAGCAGGAACACGTCGAGGTGCGCCTCGGCGTGGGGCCCCGCCAGGTCGGCAGGGCGGGGCGCCGGCACGTAGGCGTCGGCCCCGGCCTCGCGCGCCCGGGACCGCACGGCGGGCTCCCGGGACTCGCCCACGGCCACCAGGGCCGCCGCCGGCCGCACCGCCCGGATCGCCTCGAGCCGGGCCCAGTCGGCCTCGGAGGGCTCGGCCGGCAACCCGGTCACGATCCAGGGCGAAGGCGCGCGAACCGGCCAGTCTCCCAACACTGCGCCGAGTCGCTCGGGGTTCGGCACCAGGACGACCTCCTGGCCCTTCCGCCGGAACAGATCGGCACAGGCGTCCCGGAGGCTCTCGGTGCCCAGATCCACGACCACTTTGGGCAGGCCCAGTTCGTCGTCGTCCGCCAGCCCCTCCTCCGCCAGGAACCCGGCCTGCAGCCCCACCTCCAGGATGAACGCCGACGGGTTCAGGGAGAACCGGTCCATCACCTCGTCCGGGGCCCCGAACTCGAACCGGAACCGGCCCCCGGGCCAGCGCAGCACGTCGAACACGATCTCCCGGAACTGCCGGGCCAGCACCTCCTGGATCGTCTCCGGGGCCACCCCGAACTCCTCGCACAGGAGCGTTCCGAGCCGCCGATCCTCCCCGGTGGCCCGCTGGAGCGTCAGCGCCCGTTGAAGGTCGGGGGGACTCAACGCCCCCGCGCGCACGAGGAGTTCCCCGAGCTCCGGGTGGCGCTGGTTCGACTCGGCGCGGATCAAGCGGCCCTCCCGGAACACGAGGCGGGCGACCCGGTCCTCGTGCTGGATCTCCAACACCCCCGACTTCTTGGAACTGCCCACCACCTGGAGCAGGTGGGCGAGATCCCGGTAGCTCAGCGTCCCTTCCAGCGGCATGACGGTCCTCTCCCCGAAAACGAGCGCTCGGGGTATCGGATCGGCGCGGAGGGCCCCGGGCTTTAGCCGCGCCGTCTCCCACACCGTTCCACGTCAGGACGGCCATTCTCCGGTCGACGCTAGAGGAATACCTACGGAGATCGCCGCAGGCTTAGTGCAATTTTTCACCAAATGTTTCT
>NZ_BAAHFQ010000048.1:0-22806 GCF_054681715.1 Deferrisoma sp. | reverse complement strand
GCGACGTGGTGATCGGGGCCGACAGCCACACCTGCACCTACGGGGCCCTGGGGGCCTTCTCCACGGGCGTGGGCTCCACCGACCTCGCCGCGGCCATGGTCACCGGCGAGGCCTGGTTCAAGGTGCCCGAGTCCATGAAGTTCGTGTACCACGGCGAGCTCCAGCCCTGGGTGGAGGGCAAGGACCTCATCCTCTACACGATCGGGCGGATCGGGGTGGACGGGGCCCTCTACCGGGCCATGGAGTTCACGGGCCCCGTGATCGAGCGGCTCGGCATGGACGACCGGTTCACCATGGCCAACATGGCCATCGAGGCCGGGGGGAAAAACGGCATCATCGCCCCCGACGCCACCACCCGGGCCTACGTGGAGGGCCGGGCGAAGCGCCCCCCCGTCTACTACGCGAGCGACCCCGACGCCCGCTACGCCGAGGTGATCGACATCGACGTGGGCCGGGTCAAACCCCAGGTGGCGTTCCCCCACCTCCCGTCCAACACCCGGCCCATCGACGAGGTGGGCGAGGTCCCGATCGACCAGGTGGTGATCGGGTCGTGCACCAACGGCCGCATCGAGGACCTCAGGCGGGCCGCCCGGGTGCTCCGGGGCCACAGGGTGGCCAAGTACGTGCGGTGTATCGTGATCCCGGCCACCCAGGAGATCTACCGCCAGGCCGTCCGGGAGGGGCTCGTGGAGGTGTTCCTCGACGCGGGCTGCGCCGTGTCCACCCCCACCTGCGGGCCGTGCCTGGGCGGCCACATGGGCATCCTGGCCAAGGGGGAGCGGGCCGTGGCCACCACGAACCGGAACTTCGTGGGCCGCATGGGCCATCCCGAGAGCGAGGTCTATCTGGCGAGCCCGTCGGTGGCCGCGGCCAGCGCGCTCAAGGGGCGGATCGCGAGCCCCGAGGAGGTGGTGTCGTGAAATTTCGCGGAACCGTCTGGAAGTTCGGCCCCGACATCGACACCGACCGGATCATCCCGGCCCGGTACCTGAACACGAGCGATCCGGCCGAGCTCGCCAAACACTGCATGGAGGACGAGGACCCGGAGTTCGTGCGGAAGATGAAGCCGGGCGACATCATCCTGGCCGACAAGAACTTCGGCTGCGGCTCGAGCCGGGAGCACGCCCCCATCGCCATCAAGGCGGCCGGGGTGAGCTGCGTGATCGCCCGGAGCTTCGCCCGCATCTTCTACCGCAACGCCTTCAACATGGGGCTCCCCATCTTCGAGTGCCCCGAGGCCTTCGACGGCATCGAGGAGGGGGACGAGGTGGAGGTGGACGCGGGCTCCGGCGTGATCCGCAACCTGACCCGGGGCACCGAGTTCCGGGCCGCCCCGATCCCGCCGTTCATGCAGGAGCTCATCGCCGACGGCGGTCTCATGGCCCACATCGCCAAGAGGGCCGCCAAGGGGTGACCGGCCCGGCCGGGGTGGAGGCCTACGCCGTCGCGCCCCCGGGGCTCGAGGACGTCCTGGCCGACGAGCTCCGGGGGCTGGGACTCCCCGGGGTCCGGCCCGAGGAGGGCGGGGTGGCCTTTTCGGGCTCGCGGGAGGACCTTTGGCGCGCCAACCTGGAATCGGCCGTGGCGGGCAGGGTGCTCGTGCGGCTCGCCCGGTTCCGGGCCCGCACCCCGGCCCGGGCGGCCCGGGAGCTGGGCCGCGTGCGCTGGGGCGAGTGGCTCCCCCCGGGGGCCCGGCTCGAGGTGCGGGTGGCTCGGCACCGGAGCCGGCTCCACACCGGGGCCCTGGCCGAGGCGGTCCGGGAGGCCGCGGCCCGCGCCCTGGGCCCCCCCGGCGCGGGCCCGCCCTTTTCGGTGCGGGTGCGGGTGGTGGCGGACGAGGTGGTGATGAGCCTCGACACCTCGGGCGACCACCTTCACCGCCGGGGCTACCGGCTCGACCCGGGAGCCGCGCCCCTGCGGGAGAACCTGGCCGCGGGCCTGCTCCGGGCCGCCGGCTGGAACGGCACCGAGCCGCTCCTTGACCCCATGGCCGGCTCCGGCACGCTCCCCATCGAGGCCGCCCGCCTGGCCCTCGGGATCCCCCCCGGGTGGCAGCGGGCGTTCGCGTTCGAGCGGTTCGCGAACCACGACCCCGCCCGCTGGGACGCCCTGCGCTCCGAGCGGCTCTCCCGGATCCGGCGGGACCTCCCGGCCCCGGTGTTCGCGGCCGACCGATCGGCCGCCGCTCTGCGCCGGCTCCGGGACGCGGCCCGGCGGGCCGGGGTGGCCGACCACTTGCAGGTGGCCGAGGCTGATCTAGAATGGCTCTTCCCTCCGGCCCCGACCGGGATCCTGGTGGCCGATCCTCCCCACGGCCGGCGGCTGGGGGGATCCGATGCAGCCCTGGGCGCCCTGGCGGCGGCGCTCACCGGGCCGTTCCGGCGGTGGCGCTGGGCCATCCTGACGCCCGACCCCGCCCGACTTGCGGCCGAGGGCCTGCGGCCGCGGGGGATCCGGTGGGTGCGGCACGGGGGCCGGCGGCTCGCCTGGGTGACGGGCGGTCCCGGCTAGAAAACCGAATCGCCCCTGAGGGGCGGAAAGGAAGACCAGGGGGTGGACGCGGTCGGAGGGAGTTTCCCCTGGCGGGAGGTGCTGGAGGCCCTCGTGGTGCCGGTCAGCCTCCACGACCGGGAGTTCCGGGTCCTCTACCAGAACCCGGCCCACCGGAGGGCCTTCGGCCCGGCCGAGGGCCGGCGATGCCACGAGTTCCTCTGGGGCCGGGCCGCGCCCTGCGACCCCTGCCCGGCCCGGACCGGCCGCACCGCGACCCAGACCCGGCCGCTTCCCAGCGGGCCGGCCGAAACCACGGCGGTGCCCCTGGGCGACGGCCCGTCCTTCGTCCTCGAGTGGACCGCCCCCCGCTCGCCCCGGCGGTGGGTGCTCGACACCCTGCACCGGGCCTTCGAGGTGGCCGACACGGCCATGTTCGTGGAGGAGCTGGGGGGTGAGATCCTCGACGTCAACGCCGCGGCCGAGGCGCTGTTCGGCATGCCCCGGGAGGCCCTGGTGGGCCGAAACGTCCTCGAGATCCTCCCCGAGGAGAGCCGGTCCCTGTACCCCCAGGTGCGAGAGACCCTCCTGCGGGACGGCCGGTTCGAGGTGGAGGCCTGGCAGCCCCGGGCCGACGGGTCCCGGTTCCTGGCCCGGGTGGCCGGGGTGCTCCACCGGGATCCGGAGGGCGAGTTCGCCGTGGTCACGGTGCGGGACGTCACCGCCGAGCGCCTGGAACGGGAAACCCTGGCCGAGCGGGCCCGGGAGCTCGAGGGGTTCCTGTACGCCGTGGCCCACGATCTGCGGGGGCCTTTGGGAACCGTGAAGGGATACGCGGCGCTCCTGGCGGAGCGGCTCGCCGAGGGTCGGCCCGAGGGCGCCGAGCGGCTCTGCGGCGAACTCCGGGCCCAGGTGGAGCGCCTGGGGACGCTTTTCGACGACCTTCTGGTGTTCGCGCGACTCGGGGCCGAGCGCCCGGCCCCCCGTGCCGTGGATCTCGCGGCGGCCTGCCGGAGCGCCTGGGCCGACCTGGCGCTCCGGGTCGAGGAGGCCGGGGCCCGGTTGATCCTGGACGACGACCTGCCGACCCTCCGGATCGCCCCCGTGCGGCTCCACCAGGTCCTGCTCAATCTCTTCGGCAACGCCCTGCGCTACCGGTCGCCCAACGAGCCGCCGGTGGTCCGGGTCCGCAAGGCCGGGCCCGGCGAGGCCGACCCGCGGGCCGGGTACGCCTGGGTCGTGGTTGAAGACAACGGCATCGGGATTCCCACGGGCATGGAGGAGCGCGTGTTCGAGCTGTTCGTGCAGGGCCGCAAGGGGGCAGGGGGCTCGGGTGTGGGGCTCGCCATCGTCCGGCGGATCGCCGAGGCCGAGGGGGGGCGGGTGTTCGCCCGGTCGGAGCCCGGCCGGGGCACCCGGTTCTACCTGGAGCTTCCGGAGGCGCCGGCGTGACCGGGGTCGTGCTCCTCAACATGGGGGGCCCCGACTCCCTGGAGGCCGTGGGCCCCTTCATGGAGAACCTCTTTTCCGATCCGGAGATCCTGCGGTTTCCCCTGTCGCGGTGGCTCCAGAGGCCCCTGGCCCGGTGGATCCGAAGGAAGCGCACCCCCAAGGTCGTGGAGCGCTACCGTCAGATCGGCGGAAAAAGCCCCATCGCCGAGATCACCCGGGCCCAGGCCGCCGCCCTGGAGGCCGAGCTGGGGGAGGGATGGGCCGTGGCCGTGGCCATGCGCTACTGGCATCCCCGGGCCCGGGCCGCCGCGGCCGAGCTGCGGGAACGGGGTGCCGACCGGCTCGTGGTGCTCCCCCTCTACCCCCACTACAGCCGGGCCACCACGGGCTCGAGCCTGGCCGACCTGGAGAGAGCCCTCGAGGCCGAGGGCCTCGCGGGGCTTCCCCGTCGGGTGATCCGCTCCTGGCACGACCATCCCCTCTACCTCGACGCCCTGGCCGAGGCCGTGGCCGAGGGGCTCGAGGGCTTCGAGGGGGCCACCGTGCTCTTTAGCGCCCACAGCCTGCCCCAGCGGCTGATCGACCGGGGCGACCCCTACCTCGACCACATCCGGACCTCCGTGGCCGGCGTGGTGGAACGCCTCGGGCACCCACCCCACCGGCTCGCGTTCCAGAGCCGCACCGGCCCGGTGCGCTGGCTGGGGCCCGGGGTGGAGGAGACCCTCCGGGAGCTCGCGGCCGCGGGGGTCGAGCGGGTGTGCGCCGTGGCCGTGAGCTTCGTCTCCGACCACATCGAGACCCTCCACGAGATCGACGTGGAGTACGCCGAACTGGCCCGGTTTCTGGGCATCGGCGGGTTCCGGAGGGCCCCCTCCCTCAACACCCGCCCCGCGTTCATCCGGGCCCTGGCGGCCCTGGCGCGGGAGGCGGGGGAAGGCGTATCGTCTTCACCGACGGTTCACTGACCGGGGAGGGGCGCCTCCCCGGCGTTTCCCACACAAGGAGTTCGGTTTCCGCCATGAAGCCTCGCCCCCTGCTGCGCCGGTCCGGCCCCGACTTCCCCCTCGACGAGGTGGTGGAGCGCGACGAGCCCAACCTGTACCGTGACGTGTTCCCCTACGTGGAGGTGCCCCGGGTGCCCTTCGACGGGGTGCTCCTGCCGCCCAGCCCCCCCGAGGAGCTCTGGATCACCGACACCACGTTCCGCGACGGCCAGCAGGCCCGGCCGCCCTACACGCCCAAGCAGATCGAAACCCTCTACACGTTCCTCCACCGGCTCGGGGGCCCCAACGGCGTGATCCGGCAGACCGAGTTCTTCCTCTACGCCGACCGGGACCGGGAGGCCGTGGAGCGCTGCCAGGCCCTGGGGTACCGGTACCCCGAGATCACGGCCTGGATCCGGGCCAACCCCGAGGACTTCAAGCTGGTCAAGGCCATGGGCATCCGGGAGACCGGGATTCTGACCTCGGTGTCCGACTACCACATCTATCTCAAGCTCGGGAAAAAGCGGCGCGAGGCCCTGCGGGACTATCTTCGGGTGGTGGACGCCGCCCTGGAGGAGGGGGTGGTGCCCCGGTGCCACTTCGAGGACGTGACCCGGGCCGACGTGTACGGGTTCGTGGTGCCCTTCGCCCGGGCGCTCATGGAGCGGAGCCGCGAGGCCGGCCTCCCCGTGAAGATCCGGCTCTGCGACACCATGGGGTTCGGGGTCCCCCACGCGGGGGCGGCCCTACCGCGCAGCGTGCCCCGGCTCGTGCGAGCCCTGGTGGACGAGGCCGGGGTGCCGCCCGAGCAGCTCGAATGGCACGGCCACAACGATTTCCACAAGGTGCTGATCAACGCCTCGACGGCCTGGCTCTACGGCTGCGCCGCGGCCAACGGAACCCTCCTGGGGTTTGGGGAGCGCACGGGGAATCCCCCGATCGAGGGCCTCGTGATCGAGTACATGGAGCTCACGGGCTCCGCCAACGGCATGGACCCCACGGTGATCACCGAGATCCGGAACTATTTCGAGCGGGACCTGGGGGTCCACATCCCGCCCTCCATGCCGTTCGTGGGCAGCGAGTTCAACGTGACCCGGGCCGGCATCCACATCGACGGGATCGCGAAGAACGAGGAGATCTACAACATCTTCGACACCGAGCGGATCCTAGGCCGCCCCATGGGCATCGCGGTCACCGACAAATCGGGCCTGGCCGGCATCGCCCACTGGATCAACACCCACTTGGCCCTCCCCCCGGAGCGGCGGGTGGACAAGCGCCATCCCGGGGTGGCCAAGATCCACCGGGCCGTGATGCGCCAGTTCGAGGAGGGCCGCACCACGGCGCTCTCGGCCGAGGAGATGGAGCGCAAGGTCCGCAAGTACATGCCGGAGCTCCTGGTCAGCGAGTACGACCGGCTCAAGGCCCGGGTGCGCGAGGCCGCGGCCCACGTGCTCGAGCGGCTGGTGGAGCACCCGGACGTCCGGTCCATGGACCCCGAGCGCATGGAGCGGGTCATGCGGGAGGCGGCCGAGGAGCACCCCTTCATCCAGTTCGTGTACGCGACCGATCTCGAGGGCCGCAAGATCACCCGCAACGTGACCCAGGTGGAGGACCGGGGCAAGTACGCCGAGTACGAGGTGGCGGCGAACTACGCCGACCGGGTGTGGTTCACGGAGCCGGTGCGTACCGGGAAGCTCTGCCTGACCGACATCTACACCTCGAAGGTCACCGGCCGGCTCACCATGACCGTGTCGGCCCCCATTTACGACGCCGAGGACCGCATGGCCGGGGTCATGGGCATCGACATCAAGTTCGAGGAACTCGCGCGGGAGGAGGGGGACGAGGAGTAGGCCGGGTTTGCCCCCGACCGCACGGTCGGTCTATAAGGGGCGGATCGAACCGCTTTCCGTTGAGGGAGGAGAAGCCATGCGAGAGGTAGTGATCGTTTCCGGAGCCCGTACCGCCGTGGGCAATTTCGGCGGGGCGTTCAAAGATGTGCCGGTGGCCGACCTGGGCGCCGCCGCCGTGAAGGGGGCGCTGACCCGGGCCGGGGTGCGGCCCGTGGCCGGGGAGGCGCTGCGGGCCGTGGGGCCCAAGGCGCTGGCCGACCAGGGTCCCATCGACCTGGAAACCCGGCACTACGACTACGACGAGGCCCTCGCCCCGCTCCAGGTGGACGAGGTGATCCTGGGCAACGTGGTGGGGGCCGGCCAGGGCCAGAACGTGGCCCGCCAGGCCTCGATCCGGGCCGGGGTGCCCAAGGAGACCCCGGCGTTTACGGTGAACAAGGTGTGCGCCTCGGGCATGAAGGCCGTGGCGCTCGCGGCCCAGGCCATCCGCGACGGCGAGGCCGACGCCGTGGTGGCCGGCGGCATGGAGAACATGAGCCGCATCCCCTACGCGCTCCCGGCGGCCCGCTGGGGGGCCCGGATGAACGACACCCCGCTCGTGGACCTCATGGTCCACGACGGGCTCTGGGAGTGCTTCTACGGGTACCACATGGGCCACACGGCCGAGAACCTGGCGGCGCTCTACGGCATCACCCGTGAGGAGCAGGACGAGCTCGGGGCCCTGAGCCACCAACGGGCCCGGGCGGCCCAGGCCGACGGCCGGTTCGCGGCCGAGATCGTACCGGTGGCCGTGCCCCAGCGAAAAGGCGACCCCGTGGTGGTGGACACCGACGAGCGGCCCATGGACACGAGCGTCGAGAAGATGGCCAAGCTCCGGCCGGCGTTCAAGAAGGACGGCACCGTGACCGCCGGGAACGCCTCGGGGATCAACGACGGCGCGGCCGCGCTTTTGCTCATGGGGGCCGACAAGGCCGAGGCCGCGGGTTTGAAGCCCCTGGCCCGGGTGGTGGCCTGGGCCTCGGGCGGCGTGGACCCGGCCTACATGGGCCTCGGGCCCGTGCCGGCCACCCGGAAGGCCCTCGCCAAGGCGGGGCTCACCGTGGCCGACCTGGATCTCGTGGAGCTCAACGAGGCCTTCGCGGCCCAGGCCATCGCCTGCATGCGGGAACTGGAGCTCGACCTCGAGAAGACGAACGTGGTGGGAAGCGGCATCTCCCTGGGCCACCCCATCGGGTGCTCCGGCGCCCGGATCGTGGTGACCCTGGTGAACGAGCTTCGCCGCCGGGGCGGCCGGTACGGGCTCGCCACCCTGTGCATCGGCGGCGGCCAGGGCATGGCCCTGGTGGTGGAGGCGCTCTAGGCCGGCGCCGGGGGTGCAGTGAACCGAGTCGTTGTCGGGGCCCTCTCGGGGGCCCTGCTTTTTTCGGCAGCCTGGGGCGGGCCCCATGGGGCGTGGACCCTGCGGGCCGGGGTGGTGAGGGAGGTGCCCCGCTCCCGCGGGCCCGATGGGTACGGAAACCACGGCAAGTTCGACGGCACGAACGCGGCCGAGCTGAACGCCGCGGATCGGGCCAACGCCAACTGGGACCAGGCCACCGGGCTTTCGGCCGAGCTCGTTCGGGAAATCCGGTGGCGCCTCCCGCTGGGGCTTCACCTGGGGTGGGACGCGTACCTCCAGGGCGTTTTCGTGGACACCGAGTTCAACGAAACCCAGGAGGACTGGGTGTACGCCACGGCCGCGGGCGGGGTGCGCCTCGCCGTCGGGTGGGGCCCCCTGGGGGTCCAAGGGGGAGGCGGGATCGGGGCAGGCCGGGTGGCCGAGCGGTGGGCCGGCCTCTGGGCCCGGGGGGTCGGGCTCGGCCTGGGGCCGCTTCGGGTGAGCCGGGAGGTGCAGGCACTCGAAGGGGGCCGGGAGGTGGAACTCACACATTTCGCGTGGACTTTCCCCTTGGGAGATTCGGGTCCTCCTCCCCTCTTCGGCGACCCCTGGCGGGTCGGGGTGTTCACCCGGTGGAGCCGCCACCCCGGCCGCGCCGTGGACACGTACCACCAGACCGGGATCTCCCTGTCCCGGTTTTTCGGCGACCCCGGCCAGCCGCGGCGGCTCGTCCTGGAGGTCGAGGTGAGCGAGGCGCCGGTGGAGTCCACCCGGCGCCGGCCCCTGCGGGAGGGGGTGGATCACAACTTCCGGACCCAGGACGAGGTGTTCTGGGGCGTTTACGCGGGAGAACGCCGGCGGTGGGGCCCGGCGGCCCTGGACTTCCGGGCCGGGGTCGAGGCCTTCTACGAGGGCGACGACCGGGTGAACGCCGGCCGGGAAACCGGGTGGTTCGTGGGAGCGGCGGGGAAGCTCACGGCCTGGTACCAATCCCCCGGGGGCACGGCCTACGGGGCCGGCATCGCCGTGGGCGTGGATCCCTTCGGGGTCCGGTGGGGCCCGCACCTGGCCGTGGAGGCGGATCTGTGAGGGGGAGGCTTGCGGCTTGGAAGGTTTCTTCGGCTCCTACGGGACCCTACGACGGGTCAAGGTGTGCCCGGTGTGGGAGCGCCTTCCGAGGCGCGATCCGGGCGGCAAGGCCCGAAAGGAGGGGCGTCGCGGCCCGGAGGCCGGTTCCCTAGGCTGGGCCCGGCGGTGACGCTGGAACCCCGAAGGGTTTCCAGTGGCCTAGCCGTCGGCTGCCAAGCTGCCCAGCGCAACTCATACCCAAGCAAGGAGGTGTCGCCGTGAAGATCCTCGGCATCGTCGGAAGTCCCCGGTCCCCCGAGGAGTCCGGGGTCCACACCCTGGTCACCCTCTGCCTCGAGGCCACGGGGCTCCCCCACGAGATCGTGCACCTCAGGGGCAGGCGGATCGGCGGGTGCATCGCGTGCCTCGGGTGCGTGGCCGACAACGTGTGCAAGGTGGCCGACGACATGGCCCCCTTGCGAGAGAAGATCGCCGAGGCCGACGCTTACGTGATCGGGGCGCCCAACTACTACTCGGGCCTCAACGCCACGACCCACGCCTTCCTGGAGCGGTGGTACCAGTTCCGGCACCGGGAGGGCGACGCCCTGTGGGGCAAGCTCGGGGTGGCCATCGGCGTGGGGGGTGGGGACGGACGGTTCCCGGCCGACGAGATCGAGAAGTTCTTCCTCTACAACTTCATCGAGACCGTGGCCAAGGTGTCGGGGCAGGGGGCGGCGTCGTGCTTCACCTGCGGGTACGGCGAAACCTGCAAGGTGGGGGTGCCCTACTTCCTCTACGGCGAGGGCGTGAAGATCACCGAGGAGAAGATCCCCAGGGTTACGAAGCAGCCCGGCGTTCTCGAGGCGGCCCGGGCGGCCGGGACGGAGTTGGCCCGCCGGCTCACCCAGGGCCACGACCGGGCCGAGGTGACCCGCCGCATGCAGGCCCTCATGATGCAGCGGTTCAAGGAATCGACCTGAAAAGGGGTGCCCGGATGGCCCTGCCGGTTTTGCACGTGTTTCGCAACAACCTCCGGGGGGCGAGACGTTCCGGGGTGCGGCGTGGTTTTCCCGCCAGACCGGGATCCCCCTGCGGGTGCACTTCCCCGCCACCTGGTGCTCCACACCGGGTCGGCCGCGGTGCAGGCCGATCTCGACGCGTCGTACGTGGACGCCCCGGAGCTCGCCCGGGCCCAGGCGCCCGGCGCCCTGCTCTCGGGCGAGGCCTAGCCGGCTCCCTGGGCGACCTCTCTCAGAACCCCCACCACCTCCTCGATGATCCAGGCCGGGGTCGAGGCCCCGGCGGTCACCCCGACCCGGGCGAGCCCCCGGATCTCGTCCAGGGGGAGCTCGTCGGGGGTTTCCACGTGGTAGGTGCGGGGGCAGATCCCCTTGCAGATCTCGTACAGGCGCCGGGTGTTGGCCGAGTTGCGTCCCCCGATCACCACCACCGCGTCCACCCTCTGGGCGAGCTCCCGGGCCTCGGTTTGGCGCCGGTGGGTGGAGCTGCAGATCGTGTTTAGAGCCTCGGCCCCGGGGTAGCGCTCGGCCACCCGCCGCACCACCTCGTCGAACACCCCCTCGTCCTGGGTGGTCTGGGACACGAGGAGCACCCGGTCCAGGGCCGGAAGCCGGTCCACCTCGCCCGGCCCCCCCACCACGAAGGCCGGGCCCCGGGCGTGTCCCAGAAGCCCCGTGACCTCGGGGTGGTCGGCGTCACCGCAGATGATCACCGCGTAGCCCCGGCCGCTGTAATCCGCGATGGTTTGCTGGATGCGGCTCACCTTGGGGCAGGTGGCGTCCACCACCCGCTCGGCCTCGGCCTCGAGCCGCTCGCGCTCCTGGGGAGGGATCCCGTGGGCCCGCACGATCACCGGCGCCCGGGGCACCGCCCCGGCCCCCAGCGGCACGATGCCCTCGCCCTTGAGGCGCTCGAGCTCCTGGGGGTTATGAATGAGGGGCCCGTGGGTGTACACGGTGCGCCCCTCGGCCCCCGCCACCTCCCGGGCCATCTCGATGGCCCGCCGAACCCCCATGCAAAACCCGGCCGACCGGGCCACCACGATCTCCATCCGAAGGTGCCTCCTAATCTCCCGTTGTATTCGCCCGCAGGGGAACCCCGGCACACGCCGTAGGGCTCCGCGCGCCAGTTTACCACCCCGCGGGCCCAAGGTTCATCCGACGAGCGGGAGAACCCCGTCCCAGGCGCCCGCGCCCGGCGGCGCCTCCCTCGGGTTCCCCGCGCGGCACAGGGCGCCTCGGCCCCCCCGGACCGTCTCTGGTTGACCGCGACGATGCCGCCGCCGTAGGCTGACAACCCCAGCACGACCCGCCGGCTGGCAAGCCGGCGCAGCGGAAGGACACCGGGTGCCATGAGCAAAGACGGTACGGATATCTTGGCCGCCGATGAGGTGGAACAGCTCACGTTCGACATGCTCCGCAACGCGGGGTACGACGTGGACGGCGGGGAACACGTCGCGTTCGGGTTGCTCGCGATCACGTCCGCAGTCCGCGTGTTCGAGGTGCTCGAAAGGGCCCAGCGGGCTCCCGCACTCGTCCGGTCCGTGGGCCGGAATGACCCGTGCCCGTGCGGGAGCGGCCGCAAGTATAAGAAATGCTGCGCGGGGAAGGGGTTCGGCTCCACCTCATGGGGCATCCTCCTGCCAGAGAACCCCCGCGATCTTGTGCCGGTCAACCCGTTTGCCGAAACCTGTCGTGATCTGACGACCCTGGCGGAACTGCTCCGGGAAGACCCCGACCTGAAGCGGGTCCGGTTCCCGATTCCGCTGGTGGAGGAGTTTCTGGAGGGGGAAGAACCCGCCGACCCGGAGGCCGGCGACGCCCGCATCGACCAGGCGGTGGAGCGCTACCTCTGGACGATCGAAGATCCGGTGCTGGCGTGGGACCTCAACCTCCTGTTCGAGGAGGCGGCTCCCCGCTGGTCCCGCGACGTGGACGCCCTCCGGGCGCTGGCTCTGGGGGCGGCGTTTACACGGCTCGACGAGATCTTCGGGGAGGAAGGGGAGGACGACGAAGCCGAAGACCCCGAGCGGCCCCCGAACCTGCTTTACCGGATGCTCTACGACCTGTCGGCGATGGAGTGGTGCGCCCCCGGGGTCGCTGTCGCGGCGGCGGTGCGCGAGGCCGGGGGGGAGGAGGCCTTCCGCCGGCGGGTTGCGACGGGAAACCCCGCAGTCCCGGGCAGCCTGCCCAAGCCCTTTGCCCCCCAACCGGACCTTCTGCCCGCATTTGACGAGGGGCGCCGGTGGACGGAAACGTTGGCGCAGGGGATCCGGGACGGAAAGCTCCCCGAGGGACTTCCGCTCGAGTCCTGCCTCCCGTTGATCGCCCGGCTGGAGGCCGAGGTCGCCGAGGCGCCGGTGGCCGAAGATCGCCTCCGGGAACTCATGGCGTTTTCGGTGCGGGAGCTCGGGGCGGAAGACGTGGATGTTTTCGACAGACTGCTCGGGGATTGGATCGACCGACACGGGCAGACCGCCGACGAGGAGACCCTCGTATTCCTCGGCACCCTGCGCACGGCGCTCCTCGGCGCCGGCACCACGGGCGCCCTGGGGCCCGCCCTGCTCGGCTGGAGCCTGCGGCACCCCCTCTGTGCGGCCTTTCCGGGAGTCCCCGCACCGCCCGAGGGTTCGGGCGACCTGAGAAACGCACTCACTCCGTCGTTTTTGGAACGGTACGGCGAGTTCCTGTATGAGAAAGGGTTTCCTGCGATGGCGTTTCGGGTGTGGCGACTCTGTCCCCTTTTCGGCCACCTGAGCCCACACATCCGAAGGAAAATGGCCGAACCGCTCCCGGGCGCCGCGCGACGGTGAGAGAGGCGTTCCGACCGCCCCGGGGGGACCAAGGGGGGCCGCCGCCCCCCCGACGTCAAGGCCGCCGGTTCAGCCCCGCCATGCCCGAGGATGCTGCCCCGTCCTCCGCAGTCGCCTTCCCCCTGTCCCCGTCCCATCGCTCAGGCATGCATTGCTACACGACAGGGAAAGCCAGCAGCGGTACCTTGCGGCGGGGAACCGCGTCGCGACGCCGCGGAGCAGTTTTCGAATCGCTACCCCCCTATTCCCAAGTTGCGCTCCACCAGGCCCCTTGCCGGGCCGAATCAGGAAGCGGCAGCTTTGAACGCAAGTTGGTATCAGTCCCCCAGAAACCGGTTCAGCAGCCCGCCCTGGGCGTCGCCGGAGCCCGTGCTTCGGCGCACGGCCGAGGCGATCCGGTCGGCGAGCCGCGAGAACGGCAGGCTCTGCAGGTACACCCGTCCGGGCCCGGTGAGCCGGGCGAGGAAGAGCCCCTCGCCCCCGAAGAGGGCGTTCTTGAACCCGCCCACCATCTGGATGTCGTAGGTGACCGTGGGCGCCAGGGCCACCAGGCAGCCGGTGTCCACCCGGAGGGTTTCGCCCGCCGCCAGGTCCCGCTCGATCACGGTTCCGCCGGCGTGGACGAACGCCATCCCGTCGCCCGTGAGCTTCTGGAGGATGAACCCCTCGCCGCCGAAGAGCCCCACCCCGAACTTCCGGGTGAAGGCCACCTCGATCTCCACCCCGGCCGCGGCGCAGAGAAACGCGTCCTTCTGGCACAGGAAGGCGCCCCCGAGGGCCCCGAGGTCCAGCGGCACGATCCGGCCCGGGTACGGGGCCGCAAACCCCACCCGGCGCTTTCCCCGGCTTCGGTTCACGAACGAGGTGATGAAGAAGCTCTCGCCGGTGACCATGCGCTTGAGGCCCGAGAAGATCCCCCCGCCGGTGGAGGTCTGCATCTCGACCCCGTCCTCCAGAAACGTCATGGCCCCGGCCTCGGCCCGCACGGCCTCCCCGGGGTCGAGCTCCACCTCCACGAGCTGCATCTCCGCGCCGTGAATCTCGTAGTCGATCACATCGGCCATGGGAGTCCTCCTTTCGCCGGGGGGTGACAAGGGAACGCCGCCGTCTCCTTCGGGTCCGTGCCCGACCGACCGTCCCACAGCCGGGACCGCCTGTAAAGCCCCCCGGGCGCGGGGCGACCCCGCCCGCCGGTTGAAATCGCCGCGGCCCTCTGCCAGGGTAGGCGGCGCAAGCGACGCCTGACCCTTCCGGAGAGCCCGACCATGGCCGACCCTTCCTTCGACTGGATCGCCTTCGACCGCAAGCACCTGTGGCACCCCTACGCCGCGGTGGAGAGCCCCGTGCCGGTGTTCCCGGTGGTGGGGGCCCGGGGGGTGCGCCTCGAGCTCGCCGACGGCCGCACCCTGATCGACGGCATGGCCTCCTGGTGGTCGGCCATCCACGGGTACAACGTGCCCGAGCTCAACCGCGCCGCCGCCGAGCAGCTCGGGCGCATGAGCCACGTGATGTTCGGGGGGCTCACCCACCCCCCCGCGGCCGAACTGGGCCGGCTCCTCGTGGACCTCACCCCAGCGCCCCTGGACCGGGTGTTTTTCTGCGACTCGGGCTCGGTGGCCGTGGAGGTGGCGATCAAGATGGCCCTCCAGTACTGGCAGGCCGTGGGGAGGCCGGGCCGGCGGCGGCTCCTCACGATCCGCCGGGGCTACCACGGCGACACCTTCGGGGCCATGAGCGTGTGCGACCCGGAGACGGGCATGCACCGCATCTGGCGGGGCCTCCTGCCCGAGCACCTCTTCGCCCCCGCCCCCCGCTGCCGGTTCGAGGATCCCTGGGACGAGGCCGACATCGCCCCGTTCGCCGGGCTCCTCGAGGCCCATCGCCACGAGGTGGCCGCCGTGATCCTGGAGCCCGTCGTCCAGGGGGCGGGGGGCATGTGGTTCTACTCGCCCTCGTACCTCAAACGGGTGCGGGAACTGTGCGACGAGCACGACGTGCTCCTCATCGCCGACGAGATCGCCACCGGGTTCGGCCGCACCGGCCGGCTCTTCGCCTGCGAGCACGCCGGCATCGCGCCCGACATCCTGTGCCTGGGCAAGGCGCTCACCGGCGGATACATGACGCTGGCCGCCACCCTGACCACCACCCGGATCGCGCAGGGGATCTGCTCGGGGGAGCCCGGGGTGTTCCTCCACGGGCCCACCTTCATGGCGAACCCGCTCGCCTGCGCCGTCGCCGCCGCGAGCGTGCGGCTCCTCCTCGAAAGCCCCTGGCAGGAGCGGGTGGCCCGGATCGAGGCGGGGCTGCGGCGGGGCCTCGCCCCTTGCGCGGGGCTCCCCCACGTGGCCGACGTGCGGGTTCTCGGCGCGATCGGGGTCGTGGAACTCACCGAACCCGTGGACATGGTGCGGGTGCAGCCGCGGTTCGTGGAGGAGGGGGTGTGGGTGCGCCCCTTCGGCCGGCTCGTCTACGTGATGCCGCCCTTCGTGATCTCGGAGGAGGACCTCTCGTTCTTGGCGGCGGCCGTATGCAGGGTGGTGGAGGGGATCGGCGAACCGCAGGACCGGTGATGGCCCCCGGGGGGCTACCGGAACAACTCGAGGAACCGGGCCGGAGGAAGGATCTCCACCGGGGGGACGGAACGCAAGGCGAGCAGGTGTCGGTCACCACTCACGATGTATTGTGCCCCCACGGCCAAGGCGCATGCGACGAACTTGTCGTCGTCGGGGTCGGCCTCGACCAGCCGGACGGCCGGAGGATCCGTGGCGAACACCACGTTGGGTCCGGTCGTCACCTTTCGCAGCAAGGTCGCCAACTCACCGCCCGGCCCGAGCCCCATGCGGCCCAGAACGGTCGCGTACTCCTCGACGATGTCCGCCGAGACACAGAGGGTGAACCGTCCCTCGTGCCAGAGGCGGAGCACCGCACGGGGTTTCCCCCCGAAGAACGACGACACGAACACGTTCGTGTCGATCACGACCCTCATGGCTCACGCCGCCGGGCCTCTGCCACGAACCGGTCCACGTCGGCCGGACCGTAACCGTTCTCCCGGAGCCGGCGTCCAATCCGATCCCACAGCGCCTCCAACTGCCCGGCGGGATCCCGTTCCCGCACATAGCCCTCGACGAGTTCCCGGACGACCTCGCTGGTGGTCTTACCCTCTCCCCTGGCCGCACGGGCGAGACGGGCCTTGAGATCGGGATCGATCCGAACGAGAAGTTGTGCTCTCATGGAAACCCTCCGGAAGGGTAACCCTCGGTTTTCCGTCCTCCTTCGGGCCGGGGCCGCTCTGGGTGACCGACGCGAAAGGACATACGTAATATACAATATAGCAAGCTCCCGGCTTTCGTCACCCCGGAGTTCGGCTAAACTCTTCGGCAGTCGCGTTCGGCTCTTCCGTTGCCTCGCTCGCCCCTAGGGGATGCTCCTCCCATGAGCGCCTTCGCCGTTGAAGCCCAGGACCTCTGGAAAACCTATGCGCGGGCCGACGGGCCGGCCCTCCAGGGCGTGACGTTCGCCGTGCGGCCGGGGGAGGTGGTGGCCGTGGTGGGCCGCAGCGGGTCGGGCAAGACGACGCTCCTGAACCTCGTGGCGGGGCTCGACCGGCCCGACCGGGGAACGGTCCGGGTGGCGGGCCAGGACCTCCGGGCGCTGGGGGAGCACGGCCGCACCCGGCTTCGGCGGGAACGGCTCGGGTTCGTGTTCCAGTTCTTCAACCTGCTGCCCACCCTGACGGCCCGGGAGAACGTGCTCCTGGCCCTGGAGCTGCGCGGCCGGGCCGACCCCCGCCGGGCCGACGAGGCCTTGGAGGCCGTGGGCCTGGCGGACAAGGCCCACCGCTACCCCCATGAACTCTCGGGCGGCGAGCAGCAGCGGGTGGCCGTGGCCCGGGCCCTGGTGAAGGACCCGGCCGCCATCCTGGCCGACGAGCCCACCGGGAACCTGGACACCCGCACCGGGGACGAGGTGCTCGCCCTCCTGTGCCAGGCCGCCCGGGACCGGGGCGCGGCCCTCGTGATGGCCACCCACAGCGAGCGGGCCGCCCGGGCCGCCGACCGGGTGCTCCGGATGGCCGACGGACGCCTGACGGAGGACGTCTCGCCGTGACCACCGTGGTCCGGGCGTTCCTCCGGTATCTGCCGCGAAGGAAAACCCTGAGCCTCCTACAGGTCCTCGGGATCGCCTTCGGGGTGGCCTCGGCCGTGGGCATGGCCCTCTCGGCCCGGGCCGCCCTGGGGAGCCTCACCCGGGCCGTGGAGTTCCTGTCGGGCAAGGCCACCCACACCCTGGCCCGGCCGGCCGGCCCCCTGGAGGAAACGGTGCTGCCCCGGGTGGCCCGCGATCCGGCGGTGGCCGCCCTCTCCCCGGTGATCGACCGGAGGGTCGGCCTCGCCTCGGGGGAGATCGTGCGGTTCCTCGGCGTCGATCCCCTGCTCGACCGGGCGTTCCGGCCCGACCTGGCCCCTCCGGAGGACGCGGGGTTCCGGTTCCTGACCGAACCCGACACCTGCCTCGTCGACCGGGCCACGGCCGGCCGGCTGGGGCTCGAGCCCGGGGGCCGGCTAGCCACGGCCCGGGGGGACCTGACCGTGCTCGGCACCTTCCCCAACCCGGCCGGGGAGCCGGTGGTCCTGGTGGATCTCGCCACGGCCCAGGAACTCCTGGGACTCCGGGGCGTGGTGGACCGGGTGGACCTGGTTCTTACCGACCCCGAGGGGTTCCGCGCCCGGTGGGGCACGGGGTTTCGGGTGGAGGGGGCCGGGGAGCGGGCCCGCACCCTGCGGGAGATGCTCCGGGCGTTTCGCCTCAACCTGGAGGCCCTTTCGCTCATGGGCCTCTTCGTCGGCGTCTTTCTCGTGTACAACACGGCCATGTTCGCCGTGGTGACCCGGCGGCGCGACGCCGGGGTGCTCCGGAGCCTCGGGGTGTACCGCCGGGAGGTGGCCGGCGCGTTCCTGGTGGAACTCGGGATCCTGGGCCTCGCCGGCGGGATTCTGGGATCGGCCCTGGGCTTCGCCCTGAGCCGGGGGCTCACGGCCCGGGTGGGCGAGGCCGTGAGTCAGGTGTATTTCTTCCTTCGGCCCCAGCCGCCCGAATGGACCTGGGCCGGGGCCGCCGCCGGGGTCGTCCTGGGGTGGGGGGCGAGCCTCCTGGGGGCCGCCTACCCCCTGCGGGACCTCGTCACGGCGGACCCGGTGGCCGCCCTGCGGGGCCGGGTGCCGGAGCGGGGCGCGGCCCGGGCGGCCCGGCGGGCCGGCTGGATCGGGCTCGGGGTGGCCGGGGTGAGCGGGGCGCTCTTTTTCCCGGCCTCGGTCCACGTGTACGCCGGGTTCGCCGGGGCGTTCGGGCTCCTGGTGGCCGCAAGCCTCGAGGCCGGGCTCCTCCTCAAGGCCCTGGGCCGGCCCCTCGAAGCCCTGGCCGGCCGGGCCGCCGGCCTGGTGGGCCGGGTGGCCGTGGGGAACCTCCGGCGCAGCGGGGGCCGGGCGGCCGTGGCCGTGGCCGCCTTCGGGGTGGCCCTGGCCATGACCGTGGCGCTCTCCATCCTGGTGGGGAGCTTCCGCCACACCCTCGTCCGGTGGATGACCGGCCAGCTCACGGGCGCCCTCTACGTGGCCCCCCAGGCCGAGATCGAGGTGCCGGCCGAGTTCTACGACGAGGTGCGCCGGATCCCCGGGGTGGCCGGCCTCGACCCCTACCGGAACGTGCGGATCCGGTACGGCGACGCCACGGCCTTCGTCACGGCGGTGGACGCCCGGGTGCTTCGCCGGTTCGCCCGGTTCGACTGGCTCCAGGGCGACGACCGGGCCTGGGACGCCGTGGCCGGGGGCGGCGCGATCGTCTCCGAGAGCTTTTACCGGCGGTTCGGGGTGGGGCGGGGCGGGTCCGTGGAACTCCAGGGGGCCGGGGGGCCGGTGCGGCTCCCCGTGGCCGGGGTGTTCTACGACTACACCTCGGAACACGGGGTCGTCATGATGGACCGGGCGACCTACCTTCGGGTGTTCCGCGACCCCACCATCGACAGCCTCGGCGTGTTCCTGGAGCCCGGCGATCCCCGGGGCCCCGAGGCCCTCCGCCGGGTGCGGGACCTCGCGGCCGCCCGGGGCCTGCCCGTGCTCGACCAAAAGGCCCTCCACGACGAGATCCTGGCCGTGTTCGACGCCACCTTCGGGGTCACCCGGTCCATGCGCTGGATCGCGGTGGCGGTGGCGTTCTTGGGCATCGCCGGGGCCCTGACCACCCTCTACCTGGAGCGGCAGCGGGAGTTCGGGATCCTGCGGGCCCTGGGGTTCTCCACGGGGCAGGTGGCGGCCATGACCCTGGTGGAGGGGCTCGCCCTGGGGCTTCTGAGCTTCGCCCAGGCCGCCGGGGCCGGCACGGCGCTGGGGATCGTGCTGATCCGGGTGATCAACCTCCAGAGCTTCCACTGGACCGTGTTCTGGAAGCCCGACCCGGGGCCCTACCTGGCCGCCTTCGGCGTCGCCCTGGCGGCGAGCGCGGCGGCGGCCCTCTACCCCATGTACCGGGTGTGGCGCACGTTTCCCCAGATGCAGATCCGGGAGGAGTGATGAAAGGAAGACGGGGAAGGCTCCGGTGGGTTTGGGCGGTGGTCCTGGCCCTGGCCCTCTCCGGGACGGCGTGCGCCGAAGACGGGTTCGCCTGGCCCCAGGCCGACCGGCCCCGGGAGTGGTCGTTTCCCCGGGATTTCGGCGCCCATCCGGCCTACCGCACCGAGTGGTGGTACTTCACGGGGAACCTCCGGGACGCCGAGGGGGGCCGATACGGCTACCAGTTCACGGTGTTCCGGGTGGCCCTCCGGCCGGAGCCCGCGCGGCCCGAGAACCCCTGGTCGGTCCGCGACGTGTTTCTGGCCCACCTGGCCGTCACCGACGGGCCGGGGGGCGCGTTCCGGTACGCCGACCGCGCCTCCCGGCCGGGCCCCGGCCTCGCGGGCGCCGCACCCGACGACCTGGGGGTGTGGGTGCTCGACTGGGAGGCCCGGCGGGGCGAAGACGGGGTGATCCGGGTGCGGGCCCGGGAGGGGGAGTTCGGGGTGGACCTGGAACTCACCCCCCGAAAGCCCCCGGTGCTCCACGGTGCGGGCGGCCTGAGCCGAAAGGGGCCCCGGCCGGGCCAGGCCAGCTACTACGCCTCCCGCACCGATCTCGCCACCCGGGGCCGGGTCCGCACACCCCGGGGCGAGCGGGAGGTCACCGGCACGAGCTGGTTCGACCAGGAGTTCGGCTCGAACCAGCTCGCGGAAGACCAGGCCGGGTGGGACTGGGTGAGCCTCCACCTCTCGGACGGCCGGGACCTCATGCTCTACGTGCTCCGGCGCACCGACGGCGCGGTCGAACCGGCGAGCTCCGGCACCCTGGTCGGGCCCGACGGCACCCCAAAGCATCTGCCCTGGGGCTCGTTCGAGCTCACGCCCCTGGCCCACTGGACGAGCCCCCGCTCGGGGGGCCGCTACCCGATCCGGTGGCGGGTCCGGGTGCCGTGGGCCGGGATCGACCTCACCGTGGACCCCCTGCTCCAGGATCAGGAACTCGTGACCTCGGGCACCACGGGCGTCACCTACTGGGAGGGCGCCGTGTGGGGCTCGGGCGCCTCGGCCGGCGGACCGGTCACGTGCGAGGGCTACGTGGAGCTCACCGGATACGCCGGGAGCCTGGGCGGGCTCTTCTGACCCGGCACCCCGGCGTTGTGCGGGCCCGGCGAGGGGCCTACAATTTCCCGCTCAATATCGCTGAATAGGTTTTCGCAGAGGAGGTGACACATGCGGAGAATCCTGGTGGCAGCGTTGGGGCTCGCGCTGGCCGCGGCCGGGCCGGCCCGGGCCGGGGACCTGGAGGAGGCCCGGGGGCTCGTCGGGACCTTCGCCTCCCGGCTCAAAGGCGAACTCGCGGCGGCCCTCCAAGAGGGCGGCCCGGAACGGGCCGTGGCCGTCTGCCGGGAGAAGGCCCCGAAGATCGCCCGGGAGCTCTCGGAGAAGACCGGGTGGCGGGTCGGCCGCACGGCGCTTCGGGTGCGAAACCCCCGAAACGCCCCGGACGCCTGGGAGCGGCAGGGCCTCGAGGCGCTGGCGCGGCGGCTCTCCCAAGGCAAGCCTGCGGCGTCGCTGGAGATCGCCGAGGTCGTCGACGGGCCCGACGGCAAGCGGTTCCGGTACCTGAAGGCGATTCCCACCGGAACCCCGTGCCTCACCTGTCACGGCGAGAACCTGGCCCCGGGGCTTGCGACCAAGATCCGGGAACTCTACCCCGAGGACCGGGCCACCGGCTTTCGCGCGGGCGAACTCCGGGGCGCGTTCACCCTGTCGAAGCCTTTGCCGTAGGGGGCGGCGCGACCGACGGGCGCGGCCGAGCAGCCTGGATCTCGGCGAAATTTCCGGGTACGCTGGACCTCGGAGGAAAACCTGCCCTTCCGATGGGAGGGGGAAGGCGAGGTTTCATGCATCCGTCCGTGCGGCGTGGATATCTACCGCTTGTAAACGAACTTCGGCGCCGATTCGGGCCGCGTCTCCGCTGCGTGGTGTTGTTCGGATCTCGAGCCCGCGGTGACGCTTCTCGGTTGAGCGACCACGACATTCTTGTGGTCGCCGAGGGCCTGCCGCCCGATCCCCTGGCACGCCAGCGGGAACTCGCATCCGCGCAGTTGGCCGTGTTGCGTGAGGTGCCGGGCCGGCTCGGCTTTGTGGCCAAAACCCCCGAGGAGTTCGAGCGGTCGCTAACGCCCCTGCTCCTCGACGTCTGCGCCGACGGCGTGTGCCTATACGGGGCCGACTACTTCGAGCCGTGGAGGGAACGGGCCGCCCGTGCGATCGAACGGTCTGGTCTGCGGCGCGAGCGGGTCGGGGCGACCCTCATGTGGCTGTTCCCGAAACCTCCCCCCAAGGACTGGGAACTGAGTTGGCGCGGGTACCGTGAGATCGCGTGACGAGATTTCCTATCGGCTCGCGCTCGCCGAAGGGTTCCTGCGGGAAGCCGAGCAGGATTTCGAGCTCGAACGGTGGCGCTCCTGCGTGGATAATCCGCAACTGTCGGTGGAAAACGCGGGAAAGGCGGTCTTGGCGATCTTTGGGGTGCCCCCGAAAACCCACGAGCCGGCCCAAGCCCTCGTTGCCTTGCTCGAAACCGGGCGGGTGCCCGACTCGCTGGCCACCGAGCTGCGCTCCTGCCTTCCGGATTTCCTGAGCCTGGGGTCGGCCGAGCATTTCCTAACCGATTACGGGGACGAATCCACCTATACGCTCCCGTGGGAACTGTTCACCGCCGAATCGGCCTCCGGGGCCCTCGAGGCGGCCCGCCGCTGCGTGAAATCGGCCCGCCGGGTTCTGGTTGCCTTCGACTCGTCCTGAGCGGAGCCTCCTGTGGCCGAGACAAGAACGGGGCCCCGACCGGGGCCCCGTTTTCGTGTGGGGTATCCGGCTCTTTTCTACACCTCGAGCTGGCGGCGGGCTTCCATGTCGAAGAGCACCCGCTCCTTCTTCTTGTGGATCCCCAGGGCCTCGCGCTTCTTGTTGATGTGGTCGATCATCAGCGCCGCCATCTTGTGCGGGTCCGCCTCGAACGCCCACTTCCCGCCGAGGTCCTGCTCGATCCCGCCAAAGATGTACTCCGCCCACTTCGTGCCCTCGATGAACGGGAACGTCACCCCAAACACCGTGAACACCCCGCTCGCCACGAAGTAGTGCCCGATCGCGATCGCCTTCTCGCTCATGTACTCCGGCGCCGCCCCCGCCACCGGCAGGTC
>NZ_BAAHFQ010000047.1:0-23276 GCF_054681715.1 Deferrisoma sp. | reverse complement strand
GATTCACCGAAAAGGTGAACATTCCAGGCCACTATGTTAGCACGAAATCGGCAACAATATCCAGATGTTGCGTCGAATGCTCCTACACAAAAAACAGCCGCTACCCGATACCACGGACCAGGTCTGTTCACGGATTCAGGAAGACTAAACACTCAGAACGTAGGACCTGATTCAGAAGGGATTGCGACCCCTCTCGGGCGCCGTCGCGAGGTCCGCGCGGCTCAGAACGTAGGACCTGATTCAGAAGGGATTGCGACAACGAACGTTGCCCACGCCCTATCTTGCGCCTTTCCCTCAGAACGTAGGACCTGATTCAGAAGGGATTGCGACTCAATGCTCCGAACCGATTAGACCAAGTCATGACCTCAGAACGTAGGACCTGATTCAGAAGGGATTGCGACTTTTCTTGGACGATGTTTTGATCCACCTAGTTTTCCTCAGAACGTAGGACCTGATTCAGAAGGGATTGCGACTTCCATCCGTTCCCGTTGTTGTTTCCTGAGAACCTCAGAACGTAGGACCTGATTCAGAAGGGATTGCGACGGTGGACCGACGAGGATCGGGCGCGGGTCTTTGCTCTCAGAACGTAGGACCTGATTCAGAAGGGATTGCGACTCTGCGGGTCCCACTGTTCGCACCGCTCCTGGCTCAGAACGTAGGACCTGATTCAGAAGGGATTGCGACCGGATTCAGGGATTAATCTTCGAGTTCCGCGAACTCAGAACGTAGGACCTGATTCAGAAGGGATTGCGACGTCAACAACCACGATCTTTAACTTCATGGTCTCAGAACGTAGGACCTGATTCAGAAGGGATTGCGACGAAGCGCGGCGCGCTCAGTAGCGAGCCGCTCCACCTCAGAACGTAGGACCTGATTCAGAAGGGATTGCGACGGCCAAAAGCTCCTCTATGTCCCGCCGCGCCCCCTCAGAACGTAGGACCTGATTCAGAAGGGATTGCGACGTTTCAGCAACTCCCCCCTGATTTCCATCGCTCAGAACGTAGGTCCTGATTCAGAAGGGATTGCGACCATCGGTCACCTCCACAGTGAGGGGAGAAAAACTCAGAACGTAGGACCTGATTCAGAAGGGATTGCGACCGCCGTTGCACCGGCACCCGTCGCGGTTCGGTCCTCAGAACGTAGGACCTGATTCAGAAGGGATTGCGACGGCGGCCGAACTCGTACCGGTCCCGCTGCCGCTCAGAACGTAGGACCTGATTCAGAAGGGATTGCGACCCGTACGACGTTATGTTTCGCGTAACTGAACCTCAGAACGTAGGACCTGATTCAGAAGGGATTGCGACCCCGGGGGGCCGTGAAGGGGTTTGGGGTTCCAGGCTCAGAACGTAGGACCTGATTCAGAAGGGATTGCGACGGCCCCTTCCAGGGCCTTTACTGCATCCACCCTCAGAACGTAGGACCTGATTCAGAAGGGATTGCGACGAACCAAGGCCCGAAGGGCCGCTTTAGAGCCCCTCAGAACGTTGGACCTGATTCAGAAGGGATTGCGACTCATCTTTCCGGGGGGGCCGGGTGAATACCGTCTCAGAACGTAGGACCTGATTCAGAAGGGATTGCGACCCCCCTCAGACAATACAGGCCCCTATCCCAATCCACTCAGAACGTAGGACCTGATTCAGAAGGGATTGCGACCAAAAAAGCCCCCCAAGGGGTTTCCCTTGGGGGCTCAGAACGCAGGACCTGATTCAGAAGGGATTGCGACCGGGCGGGATCGTGTGCCGGCTCCCGTCGGCGGAGACCTCAGAACGTAGGACCTGATTCAGAAGGGATTGCGACGGCGATCTCGCTAACTTTCCAGCCTATGACGGACTCAGAACGTAGGACCTGATTCAGAAGGGATTGCGACGTGAGCTCCCCACGGCGATTGCGGGTGCGGAAGCTCAGAACGTAGGACCTGATTCAGAAGGGATTGCGACTACTTGTCGTCTCTATTTGGATCGCAGATCCGGACTCAGAACGTAGGACCTGATTCAGAAGGGATTGCGACTCTCCGCGTGAAGCACCTTACCCCGAAACGTGACTCAGAACGTAGGACCTGATTCAGAAGGGATTGCGACTTGAACGCTTTTTTCATTCGCTCCTTTTCATCTCAGAACGTAGGACCTGATTCAGAAGGGATTGCGACAGGATGGTCCCAGGCTCGGGGTCCGGGAGTCCGGCTCAGAACGTAGGACCTGATTCAGAAGGGATTGCGACGGCTGGGTGGTGTTCGGGCCGAGGGCCTCTTTCGCTCAGAACGTAGGACCTGATTCAGAAGGGATTGCGACACGCTTCCTCCAGATACTTGGCGCAGTCCCGACTCAGAACGTAGGACCTGATTCAGAAGGGATTGCGACGCGGCATCTGGCGGACGTCTCGGACCCTAGCGGGTCCTCAGAACGTAGGACCTGATTCAGAAGGGATTGCGACCGCACGGGGCGGAAGTAGATGTCTCCCTGTCGCCGGACTCAGAACGTAGGACCTGATTCAGAAGGGATTGCGACGGGGAGTCCGCCTTTTCCTTGTCTCCCCTCTACCTCAGAACGTAGGACCTGATTCAGAAGGGATTGCGACGGGTGCATACCACGTACTTCAAGGACGCGCTCCTCAGAACGTAGGACCTGATTCAGAAGGGATAGTTCGGAAGGATGAAGGATGAGGGATGAAGTGATGTGGTCCGCACGGAGGCGGTGGGCGTTTTGGCGGAGCTGCTTGGTTCAACCTCTCGCGTTTGGGGCGGTGACGCCGCGTTGAACCAAGGGGCAGTCATTCATCTTTCCGCCTTCTGCCTTCATCCTTCTGAAATGGGTGAAGTGATGTGGTCCGCACGGAGGCGGCAGAGGAGGCGAGGCACACCCGCCGGCCCGGACGCTGGGTTTTCGGCGCGAAGCGGCGGACGATTCACGATTTACGATTCCCGATTCACGGCAGTTGAGCGCCCCCCCTCACCCTGACCCTCTCCCCCGGTGGGGGAGAGGGGTTTTCGCGGTGGAGCGGTCTCTCCCCCGGTGGGCGAGGGGGCGATTCGTGGAGCTGCCGCACGTCGACATCCCCCCCTCCCCTGGCGGGAGGGGGACGGGGGGAGGGGGAAGCTACCCGCCCGCCTGGCCGCCGAGCCCCAGGACGCTCCCTTCACCGTTCCGCGTTCTCGAAGCCCCCGTTCCCGCTTCGCGGCCGTTGAGCGGTACGAACAGAGGCGGCCGGAGCCGACGCGCACACGCCGGTCCGAACGCCAGGTTTTCGGCGCACAGCGCCGGACGATCCACGATTTACGATTTACGATTCACGGCCGCTAACTATCCTGGGTAAGCCCCCGGCTCTGCCGGGGGACTCCCAGAGTTTGACAGTTCCGGGAGTATGCCGTTGTGCGGTGCCCGCCGGCTTCACTCCCCGGAGTTTCCGGTTCTGCTGGGACCCATATTGCTTGGGGGCAAGCGAGATGTTTGGGGCCAAAGGGTTTTGACTTTCCGGTTGCGATCAGGCCCCTTTGAGGGGCCAGCAACCGCAAGCCCCCGGCTTTGCCGGGGGTACCTGACTGTCCCCGGTTTTCCCCGGGCGACAGGATGAAGGCGGCAAAACCCCTAACCCCACAACAGAAAGGAGATGGCATGGTCGTTTACCACCCGATCCTTGGCTCCCGCGAGGGTCGGGACTCGGCGTCGCACCTTCTCCGTCCCGTCTCGTAGGCGCTCAGGGCGCAAGCGAAGATACGCGGCGGTTCCGTCTTCCCGGGGTGGGGCGTGGTTCAGAAGGGCCATCACGGCGTAGCACGAAAGGTCCAGGCGCTCGGCCACCGTGGCGAAGGTGCGCCGGAGGTCGTGTGGGGTGAAGGTCACGCCCGAAGCCTTCTGGATCCGGTTCAAGGCGTAACGCACGTTCTCGAAGCGTTCGTTCTGGCGTCGCCGGTCCGTGGTCGTGCGCTCGGAGAACCCCCGGAAGACGAGTAGGGGACTCCCCTCGCATTGGGAGATTCCCTGGAGTTACGGGAGGATCGGCATCTCTTCTCTGAAGCTGGACCGGAAAGACGGAAGCGGGCCGGCCAGGGGGCCAAGGGGGGCGTTCGGCAGGGGCGGAAACGGGTCAGACGCCGAACAGGCTGGCCAGTTGGGCTGCTTTCTGTTGCGCCGTGGCGAACAGTTGCTGGGTGACGGGTTCCGGCACGCCGTACCGGGCGGCGGCGACCTCCACCATGCGTTCCACCCCGGAGTGTTCCGGGCTTTCGCAAAGGATGGCGGCCAACTGCACGCCGGGCGGGCAGCGGCCCGGCTCGGGGCCCTCGGCGTGGTGGTCCTCGACGGCGGCCGCCAGGGGCTCGGGGAGCTCCCAGTCCCGGCACACCCGGGCTCCCACCTCGGCGTGGGTCCAGCCGAAGGCCTCCTGCTCCAGGGCGTGGAGTTCGCCCTCCCCGGCGTGCCACCGTTCCAGGATGCGGCCGTAGGTGGCGGTGTGGTGCTGGGCCAGCAGGGGCACCGCCAGGTCCACCAGAAGGCCCCAGGTGAAACACTCCATGCGGGTCGAAGGGTGGAGCAGTCCCGCGAACTCCTGTGCCATCGCCGCCCGGGTGACCGCCGTGCGCCAGAACCGCGCCGGCTCGAATCCCCGGAAGCACTGCTGGGGCAGGGCTTCGCGCACCGCGACGCTGATCAGCACGGACTCCAGCCGCCCCAGCCCCAGGAGGGCCACGGCGTGGTCCACGCTGGTGACCTCCCGCCGGAGGGCGAAGGCGGCGGAGTTCACGGTGCGCAGGACCCGCACCGAAAGCCCGGGGTCCGCCGAGATGGTCTCCGCGGTCTCGGCGGGGGATTTCTCCCCCTCCCGGATCTCCCGCATGGCTTTCATGGCCACCGGGTGGAACGCCGGGAGCTCGGCCCCCTGGAGGGGGACGACCGTGCGCTTCTTGGCCGGTTTTTTCGCGGTGGCCTTTCCCGGGCCTGCGGCCTTGTTCGCCGGAGCCTTCTTCTTCTTTCCGAGTCCGAACATCTGGGGCCTCCTCAATCGGCTCTGCGGGCCATCTTGTTGGCCAGGATGCTGAGGAGCCCCCCCAGTCCGAGATACCCGAGGATCACCTCGATCACGGCGAGCACCTGGGCGGCGGGCGTGGCGGGGGTCACGTCGCCGTAGCCCAGGGTCGTGAGGGTGACGATGCTGTAATAGAACGGGGTGAGGGCGGTGGGGTGGTCGCCGGGGTCGATGCCGACCAGGAGGTAGAGGCATCCGAACACGAGCGCCAGACCCAGGTTCCAAAGGCCCCACCGCCACAGGCTCCGGCCACAGTCGGAGGTGAGCCACCACAGCCGGTAGAGGAACTCGTGCCAGCGGCTCTGCTGGCGAAACTCGTAGAGGTAGTTTTCGTCGAGCACGTGGCGCCGGAAGAGGTACGCGCCGGTGAAGTCCACGTCGCGCACGTCCACCCCGATCCACGTGGCGGAGCGAAATCCCTTGAGCCCGCGCATGCGGGCGTTCCGAAGGTCAGCGCCGTTGAACGTGGCCCCGGAGACGTCGGCGAGCGCAAAGTCCGCCCCCCGCAGGTCGGCGCCCGAGAAATCGGCTCCCCGGAGCTCGGCCTCCCGGAACCGGGCGCCGGAGGCTTTGACGGCCCGGAGGTCGGCGTTCCGAAGCTCGGCGCGGGCGAACGTGGCGTGCTCGAGGTCGGCCCCGAAGAAGGTCGCCTCCTCCGCGTCGGTTTCCCCGAAGCCGGCCCGCCGGGCCCGGCAGCCGTTCAGTTGGGCCCCGCGGAGATCCGCGCCCAGGAGTTCGGCTCCCTCGAGGTTGGCCTTGCTGAGGTCGGCCCCCACGAACGACGCCCCGTTCAGGCTGGCGTTGCTCAGGTTCGCCCCCGAAAGGTCGGCGTGGGAGAAGTCGTACCCGGCGAGATCGAGGCCCGAGAGGTCCTCCCCGGCCAGGCGGATGCCCCGGAGGTCCCGCTCCTCCCCGCTCTCGGCCCAGATCGAGCGTTCGGAGCTCCGGAGCCGCTCCAACACCCGGTCGCGGGCGGCCGTGCCGTCCTCGTCCGCCAGGAGCCACCGGGCCGTCAGGGGGCCCAGTTGCTCGGGCGGGAGCGACCAATCGCGTTGGACCGCGTCGGGCGGGGGGCTCATCGGGGCTTCTGCTCCGGGTCGACCGGGGTGCTTGGGAGATGGCGTCGTTCGGCACCCTCATCGGCCCCACTGGAAGCGTTCTTTAGGAGGAAGGATCGAAGGAGGGGGGCGCGGGGCCGGAGAACCCGGGCGCCGGGCCGTCAGCCGGCCCGCTCCACCCAGCCCCGGAGGCCCTTGAGGGTGTTGCCGAAGAAGTACCGCTCCCGTTCCCGGACGTCCTCCGGCAGGGACGCGAAGGGGGCGAACCGGGGGTCGGTGCGAAGGAGTTCCCGGAACACCGCGTCCTCGAAGGCCGGCCCCTCGAGGCGCCGGTGGGCCCGGACGACCTCCACCCAGCGGTCGAGCTGTTCCCCGGCGGCGGCGAGGATCCCGTCCGGGTCCGGGACGGCCCCGTAGTGGCCGAGGCACGCGAGCTCTCCGCCCAGTTCCCGGGCCCGGGCCAAGGACTCCCGGTACACGTCGTGCCGAAACGGCGGCGGGGTGGCGGGGCGCCAGCAGTCCGCTCCCGGCCCGGGGGCGCGGACCCCGGCGAGTTCCCCCACGAAGAGCCAGGGGCCCGCGCGAAACGCCAGGTGGTGGGGGGCGTGGCCCGGGGTTTCGAGGCACTGGATCCGAAACCCGCCCGCCTCGAGCTCGTCGGGTGAGGACAGGTTTCCCGGGGGCACGGGGGCGATGGGCCCGTAAGCCTCGGCCAACCGGCCCAGGACCTTTCGGGAGCCGTCCCACAGGGCCGTGGGGTCGGCCAGGTGGGGCGCGCCCCTCCGATGGCACACGATCGTCGCATCCGGCTGCTCGCGGACCAACAACCCGGCCCCGCCGGCGTGGTCGATGTGGATGTGGGTGAGGAGCACTGCGTCCAGCCGCTCCACCCCCAGGGCCGCCAGCGCCTCCCGGAGCGCCGGAATGGCGGCCGCCGGCCCGGGATCCACCACGACGGCCCGGTTCCCGTTACGGAGCACCCAGGCGCTCAGGAACTGCCGGAACCCTTCCAGGCCGGGAAGATCCAGGTCCACCAGGAACAGGTCTCGCTCCACCTCGTGCACGGCCACGGGGCTCTCCTTTCGCGTTCGTGTCGGCAACGAGACCCCCCGGTTCTATCGCGGTCGTGGCGGGCAGCACAACGAAAAACCGCCCCGCCGGACGCGGGGTCCGGCGGGGCGGCGGGATTCGCGGGATGTCCGCGCGGCTCAGGCGGCCTGGAGGATCGCCTGGAGATCCTCGTCCGGGGTGGAGATCGGCTTGATGTCGAAGTTCTCCACGAGAACCTTAAGCACGTTGGGGGTGATGAACGCCGGCAGGCTGGGCCCGAGCCGGATCCCCTTGATGCCCAGGTGCAGGAGCGTGAGCAGGATCGCCACGGCCTTTTGCTCGTACCAGGAGAGCACCAGCGACAGGGGCAGGTCGTTCACCCCGCAGTCAAAGGCGTTGGCGAGCGCCACCGCGATCTGCACGGCCGAGTAGGCGTCGTTGCACTGGCCCACGTCCAGGAGTCGGGGGATGCCGCCGATGTCACCGAGCTTCTTGTCGAAGAACCGGAACTTCCCGCAGGCCAGCGTGAGCACCACGGTGTCGGCCGGGGTCTTCTCCACGAACTCGGTGTAGTAGTTCCGGCCGGGCTTCGCGCCGTCGCAGCCGCCCACCAGGAAGAAGTGCTTGATCGCGCCCGCCTTCACGGCCTCGATCACCTTGTCGGCCACGCCGAGCACCGCGTTGCGGGCGAACCCCACCATGACCGAGCCCTTGTCCTCGTCCTCGGCGAACCCGGGGAGCTCCAGGGCCCTCTGGATCACCGGGCCAAACTCGCCGTTGGGCACATGCTTGACGCCCGGCCAGCCCACGAGCCCTGTGGTGAACAGGTTCTCCTCGTATCCCTTGGGGTCCTGCAGGCAGTTCGTGGTCATGAGGATCGCGCCGGGGAACGCCGCGAACTCCTTCTTCTGGTTCTGCCAGGCCGTGCCGTAGTGGCCGTAGAAGTGGGGGTACTTCTTGAGCTCGGGGTAGCCGTGGGCCGGGAGCATCTCGCCGTGGGTGTACACGTAGATGCCCTTGTCCTTCGTCTGCTCCAGGAGGTCGGCCAGGTCCTTGAGGTCGTGGCCCGACACGAGGATCGCCTTGCCCTTCTTGTGGCCCAGGGGCACCTCGGTGGGCACGGGGTGCCCGAACCGGCCCGTGTTCCCGGCGTCCAGAAGCTCCATGGCCCGGAGGTTCACTTCGCCGGTCTTGAGCGCAAGGCCCACCCAGTCCTGGAGCCCGAGGCTCTTGTCGGTGATCTTCGAAAGGGCCTCGTGGATGAAGGCATACACCGCGTCGTCCTCCTGGCCGAGGATCGCAGCGTGGTCGGCGTAGGCGGCGACACCCCGGATGCCGTAGAGCGTGGTTTCCTGCAGGCTCTTCACGTCCTCGTCGCGGTCCCAGTCGATGGGGAGTCCGATCTCCTCGCCCTGTTTGACCATGCCGGCCTCGTCCGCGGCCGGCTGGAAGCTCGCGGCGGGGTCCGCGAACGTGGTGGTGCCGCCTGCGGCGGCGACCTTCTGCTTCAGAGCCTCGCGCCGCTCCACGGCCTCCCGGATCCAGGCCACGAACCGGGCCGGGTCGAAGTCCACGTTGGTGAGGGTGGCGAAGATGGCCTTTGCGGTGAACCGGTTCACCTCGGGGTCCACGACCCCCACCTTCCGGCCCTCGGCCGCCACGGCCGAAAGGCCCCGGACGGCGTAGGTCAGAAGGTCCTGGAGCGCGGCGACCTCGGGGGATTTCCCGCAAACGCCCCACTTGGTGCAGGCCTTACCCTGAGCGGTCTGTTCACACTGGTTGCAAAACATGGCGTACCTCCTCGAAACGATGGGGTTGGAAAAGACGCTTCCTTGGAACGGGGCCGATCATACGGGGTCGGTGGCCCCGTTCCCTTGAGCCAGGTCAAAGATGCCAGGGTTTTCGAGGAGGGCAAGGAGAGGCTGGGCGGCGAGGCAGCTGGGCGGCTGGGCGGCCGGGGCGGGCCCGGAGGCGACCGAGGGGACCCGCGAACGCGTGGTCGGGATGTACCGCCGTCCTAGCGTCCGAACGTCCCAGCGTCCGGACGGTCTCTACGTCTTTCCCCCCGTGACCCACCAGTCGGAGTCCTTGTCGAACCACCAGGCGGAAGAGTCGCGGGCCAGGATCCGCTGGGCCAGGTCCCGGGCCACGTCGGTCTTGAGTCGTTTGAGGCTGAAGGGGATCCACTCCTCGGCGTTTCGGTTTCCGACGTCCAGGTGTTCCTTGAGTTGGAGGAGCATCTCCAAGTGGTCGGCGTCTTTCGCGAGGACCGCCTCCGGGGTGCTCTGGGCCCGGAACTCCCGGAGGAGCTCGGCCATCTCGTTTCCGAAGGGAAGCCCCCGGGTCAGGTCGTTGGTGGCCCGGTCCTCGTCCACCCGGACGTATTTCTGGTTCATGTAGTTGAGGTCGCCGGTGCGCGCCTCGGCGAGGTCGTGCAGCAGGGCCATCCGCACGACCCGGTCGGCGTCCACGCCGGGCGAAAGGCGCGCCAAGGTGTACGCGATGACGGTGGTGCGGAACGCGTGCTCCGCCACGCTCTCGGTGCCGGAACCCAGAAACTGCCACCCCGTGCGCGGGGTGCGCTTGAGCATGCCGGCCTCGAACAGGAAATCGGCGATTCGGTCCATGGGATCCTCTCCTTGTCGCGCCGAGCCGTGGGGGGGCAAGTGTACGAAACCCGGGGCGGCTCTGCCACCCCTGCGGCTTTTCGCGCCGGAAAGGGCGGAAAACCGGGGTCTCCTTGACCGATTGCCGCTGTTCCCGTATACAACCCACGAACCCGTCACGCCGGGGCCCGAGCCATGTCCGACCGCACCTGCACCCTCCCCGAGATCCTCCGCCGCCTCGACCACCCGGATCTGCCCTGGGCCCTGGAGTGCGTGTTCACCACCTTCAACCGGCTGATGGGCATCGACCCCAACCAGTCGTGGCGGAAGATCCTCTACGACGCGGCCCGGGTGATCGTGGAGTTCCTGGGGGCCCGGGCGGCCTCGATCCGGCTCTACGACCCCCGGCTCAACCAGATGGTCTCGTTCGGCTCGTTCCACATGGCCGAGGCCGAGCGGGAGGTGGCGATCCCCTTCGAGGAATCGGTGGCCGGCCGGGTGGTGGCCACCCAGAAGGCCCACACCGTGCCCGACATCGAAAGCGACCCGGCCTACAAGAATAAATCGGTCCTGAAGCACGGCCTGCGCTCGCTTTTGGCGGTGCCCCTTTCGATCCCCCGGTTCGACCCCCGGGCCCCCGACGTGCAGGGGGCGATCCAGATCTACTACGCCGAGGCGAACCGGAAATTCACGACCACCGAGATCCAGGTGGCCCAGCTCATGGCCCAGCGGGTGAGCTACGTGGTGGCCCGCAAGCAGATCCTCGACCTGCGGCGCATGAACGAGAAGAAGGAGTGGATCGTCGAGCGGATCTTCGCGAAGCTCTCCCAGGACCGGGGCATCAAGCTCAAGGACCTCTTTCAGCCGGCGGTGGAGGAGCTCCAGGACATCATCCGGATCCAGAGCTGCAGCCTGTTCGCGGTGAACGAGGACGAGACGGAGGCGGTCCTCGAGGCCGGGTGGCCGGTGGAGGGCGGGTACCACACCATCGGGAAGACCTTCCGGCTCGCGGAGCACCCGTACCTGAACGCGGTGGTGCGCCAGGGGCTCCCCACGGGCGATTTCGAGGCCGAGCGGGTGCACCCCTCGTACCTCCTCATCAAGGACCCCCAAAAGAGCTTCCTCGTCACGGCGGACCTCCGGCAGTTCTGCCGGGCCCACGGGATCCACTCGATCCTGTACGTGCCCCTGCGGCTGGCCGACCGGGTCCGGTACATCCTGGTGTTCGACGCCGTGGACCGCCGGAGGTTTTTCACCGACGAGGAGATCGAGATCCTCACCTTCTTCGGGAAACAGCTCACCCAGGTGCTGGAGATCGAGCGGCTCGACGACATCCTCCACGATTTCAAGAACCCGGCCATCGCCGTGGCCGGGTTCGCCCGCCGGGTCCGGCGGATGCTCGAGGCGGGGGACGACCGCAAGGACGAGATGCTCCGGTACCTGGACGTGGTGATCCGCGAGGGCACCCGGCTCCAGGAGATGGCCTTGAGCCTGTACCCCGTGAGCCGGCCGGAGGCGCTGGACCTCTCCCAGGTGGTGCGCGACCGGGTGGCGGTGAACACCGAGGCGATCCGGGAGCAGCGCCGGGTGGGGGTGGAGACCGACGCCGGCAGCCTCGAGCCCGAGCTCTGGGTGCGCGTGCGGCGACTGGCGCTCGAGCGGGTGCTCGACAACCTCCTGAACAACGCCACCAAGGCCATGCCGGCCACGGGCGGCACCCTCACCGTGCGCACCTTCGGGAACGGCGACCGGGTTCACGTGGAGATCTCGAACCCCGGCCGGCTCGATCCGGACCAGCTCGAGGCCCTGCGGTCGGCCGACGTGAAGGGGCGGGGCCTCGGGATCGTGTACCGCCTGGTAAGGTCCATGGGCGGCACGGTCGACGTGGAGGTGGACCCCGAGAAGGATCTCACCACGTTCCGGGTCACGCTGCCCCGGCACAAGGAGACGCCGTGACGGCAGACCGGTTGGTTTCCGTGTTCCCAGAGAGGGGCGGGTTTCTCGTGCGGGCGGCCGAGACCACGGCGCTCGTGGACGAGGCGCGCCGCCGCCACCGGCTGTCCCCCACGGCCACGGCGGCGCTGGGCCGGGCCCTCACGGGCGCAGCGCTTTTGGGGAGCCTGCTCAAGGGCGACGCTTCGGTGCTCCTCCAGTGGAGGGGCGACGGGCCCCTGGGCGCCGTGGTGGCCGAGGGCCGGCCGGATCTTTCGGTGCGAGGGTACGTCCAGAACCCCCAGGCCGATCTCCCCTCCCGGGACGGAAAGCTGGACGTGGGGGGCGGGGTGGGGAAGGGGGACCTCGTGGTCGTGCGGGACCTGGGGCTCAAGGAGCCCTACGTGTCCACGGCGCCGATCCAGACCGGGGAGATCGCCGAGGACCTGGCCTACTATCTGCTCACGAGCGAGCAGATCCCCTCGGCCGTGGCCCTGGGGGTGTTCGTGGCGCCCGACTACCGGGTGGGGGCGGCCGGCGGCATTCTGGTGGAGGCTCTGCCCGACGCGACCGACGAGGACCTGGACCGCCTGGTGGAGAACTTCGGCCGACTGGGCGGGGTCACGGATCTCCTGCGGGACGGGGGGCTCGACGCGGTGCTGGAAAGGGCGTTGGAGGGCATCCCCTACGAGGTGCGCGTCCTGGGCACGCCGGCGTTCCGGTGCCGGTGCAGCCCCGAGCGGCTCGACGCCACCCTGGCCGCGTTGGGGCCTGGCGAGGCCCAAAAACTCCTGGAAGAAGAGGGGGAGATCCGGGTGTCCTGCACCTTCTGCGCCACGGAGTGGATCCGCCGGTCCCTGGACGGCCCCTGGGAACGGGCGGACGGCCGGGCGGAGGGATAGCCATCGGTTCACCCCGTTGGGCCCGGATCGGGGGCGGTGAGCCGAGGCCGGGGGGCTTGCGCAAAACCATCTAGGCACCATAATGGTGTCAAATTGGTGCGCTACGGAGGGTGTCATGCCAACGACCCTCACACTCAAGAACGTGCCCGACCGGCTGTACGAGCGGCTCAAAGCCTCTGCCCGGGCCCACCACCGGAGCATCAACGGCGAGGCCATCGCCTGTCTGGAGCGTGTCCTTCTTTCGAGCGCGGTGGATCCGGAAGAGCGGGTTGCGAGGGCCCGGCGGTTGCGTGCCGGGTTGCGTGCCGAGGGGTTCGATCCGGAGGAGATCGCCGCCGCGATCGACGAGGGCCGTCCGTGATCGTGGTCGACACCAACGTTCTCGCCTACCTCTACCTGCCGACCCGCGAAACGCCTTTGGCCGAGCGGTTGCTGCGGCAAGACCCGGAGTGGGCGGCCCCGGTGCTCTGGAGAAGTGAGTTCCGAAACGTCCTTTCCCTCTATCTGCGGAAGAACGAGATCGATTTCGCCCGCGCCTACGCCCTCCAGAGGGAGGCCGAGGATCTGATGGCGGGCCGTGAGTACGTGGTGGACTCGTACGAGGTGCTCCGCCTCGTGCGGGAAAGTCCGTGTTCGGCCTATGACTGCGAGTTCGTGGCCCTGGCCGCGGAGCTGGGGTGCCCGCTGGTCACGGCCGACCGGGACGTCCTGCGGGCGTTTTCGGACTTGGCGGTTTCGCTCGGGCAGGCGGTAGGGGCGTAGGGCGGATTGCGAAGGCGCGGGGTAGCCACAGATGAACACAGAGGAACACAGATCTTGGGCTCCGGGATCCCCGGGTTTGGGGCCGCGGGGAGAGAACGACGCGGCCCCGGTCCACCCCAGGGGTGAAAAATCCGTGTAGATCTGTGTGCATCTGTGGCCAAAAGGTCTTTCGCCTCCCAGCTTCCTAGCTTCCTAGCTTCCTAGCTTCCTAGCTTTCCCGCTTCCCCGCTTCCCAGCGTCATGAAGTCGATCACCTTCCCCAGTTCCAGGTCGCGGATGCCCAGGCACCGGGCGCCCATGGCCTCGGCCAGCACCCGGGCGTAGGCGTAGGAGTGGATCCAGGTGAGGTCGGTGTCCACCACGAGGCTCCGGATGCCGGCCCGCCGGATGCGCCGGGCCTGCTCCAGGGCCTCGTCGAAGGGTTCCCGGCCGGCCATGCTGATGTTCGCCTTGCCGTCGGTCAGAAGCACGAGAAGCGGGATCCGGCCCGGGTGCTTGGTGAGCTCCCGGTGAAACGCCTCGAGGCTCTTGGCGAGCGCGAGCGCAAGGGGCGATTTGCCCCCCGTGGGGAGGTCCTTAAGCCGCTGCTGGGCCTGGGCCACGCTCGAGGTGAAGGGGAGCACGAGCCGGGCCTCGGTGCCCCGGAACGCCAGCAGGCCCACACGGTCGCGCTTCTGGTACGCGTCGGTGAGGAGCGTGAGCACGATGCCCTTGGCCTTGGCCATGACCTCCTCGACCCCCATGGATCCCGAGGCGTCCACGGCGAACAGCAGGCTCACGCCCGAGCGCCGGGTGCGCACCTTCTCCCGGAGGTCCGGGGGCAGCACGGCGATGCCCGTGGGCGGCGCGAGCCCCAGCGCCCGGCGTCGGGGTTGCTCGGGGGCCGCGGCCCGCAGGGTCGCGTCCACGGCGAGGGCTCGGGGTTTGTGGTGGGGGATGCGGGCCCGGATGTAGCGGCCGGCGTCGGGGGCCAGGCGGTTTCGGACCCTGCGGCCCCGGGCCAGGTGCTTTCGGACCTCCCGGTTCACCACGGTGCCCCGCACGAGGAACCGGCCGGTCGCGGCGTACACCCGCTCGGCCAGCACGAGCCGGTCGCCGGCTTTCTTCTCGGGGCTCAGGTGGGCTCTTTTTTTTTATGTGGCGGGTTGTGCTTGGGGGCCTTCTGGGCCTCGCGGGTGCGCTGGATCGAGGAGACCACCTCCTCCTCCGAGAGGATCCGTTCCTCGAAGGGGGTCTTCTTGAGCCGGTGGGCGTACACGAGGCCCGCGGCCTCGGCGATGTCGTCGTCGGTGACCCGGGTTCGGCCGCGGTAGGCCGCGAGCGCCCGGCAAGCCTTGAGGAGCGCGAGATCCGCCCGGTGGCCGTCGACCCCCAGGTCCACGCTCAGGGTGGCGATCACCTCGAGGTCCTCGTCGGTCACCTCCACCCGGGGCAGAAGGTTCTTGGCCCGCACCAGGGCCTCCCGGACCCGGGCGTCGGCCTCGGCCCAGGCCCGCCGGAACCCTTCGGGGTCGGCCTCGTAGGCCCGGCGGCGGCGGATCACCTCGACCCGGTCCTTGGGGTCCCGGATGCCCACCACGTCCACGCACAGGCCGAACCGGTCGAGGAGTTGGGGCCGGAGTTCCCCCTCCTCGGGGTTCATGGTGCCCACCAGCACGAACCGGGCCGGGTGCCGCACCGACACGCCCTCGCGCTCCACGTGGTTCACCCCCATGGCCGCCGCGTCGAGGAGCACGTCCACGATGTGGTCGTCCAGGAGGTTCACCTCGTCCACGTAGAGGATGCCCCGGTTCACCCGGGCGAGCACCCCGGGTTCGAAGGCCTTCTCGCCGGTCTTGAGGGCCCGCTCGATGTCGATCGAGCCCACCACCCGGTCCTCCGTGGCGCCCACGGGCAGATCCAGCACGGCCATGGGCCTTCGGGCCTCCGGCAGCGCCTCGCCGGCCGCCCGGCGCTCCCGGCACCGCTCGCACATCTCCTCGGGCCGGTTGGGGTGGCACGAAAAGGGGCAGTCGGCCACCACCGGGATCTCGGGCAGCAGTTGGGCCAAGGCCCGCACGGCCGTGGACTTGGCCGTGCCCTTCTCCCCCCGGATCAGGACCCCGTCGATCGTGGGGTCAATCACGTTGAGGACCAGGGCGAGCTTCATCCGGTCCTGGCCCACCAGGGCCGAGAACGGGAACACGTGGCTGTGGGGCATGGCCTCCTCCCTCGGGAACGCGAAGGGGAGGTATGCTAGCACGAAGGCGGGGCCGATGTGAGGGGGGCGATCCGCGGGGGCCCGGAGGCGCGCCAGGGCTTCGCCGGGGCCGGTCCGGGCGGGGTGTCCCCCAGTTCCCCACGCGTCGGCGCCGGCGCGGGGAAGCGCCTCAAGCCGTCCGCCATTCCCGATTCACGATTCCCCATTCCCGGCCCCGGCCTCTCTATGCCGCGGCCTCCTCGATCATCGCCAGGATCTCCCCCTCCACCTCCTGGGCCACCCCGGCCACGGCCTCGGCGTTCGGGAAGACCTCGAGGAGTTTCGTGGGGAGCAGGGTGCCGATCTTCGTCTTCCCCCCCTCCTCGTACACCGTGATCCGGCAGGGCAGGGCCAGGCTCACCTCCATGTTGGCTCCGAGCACCTCGGCGGCCCGGTGGGGGTTGCAGACCTCGAGGATCCGGCACTCCCGGGGGAACTCCACCCCCTTCTCCCGCATCTTCGCCCGCAGGTCGTACGTGTGGAGCACCCCGAACCCGTGGCGCTTCACGGCCTCGGCGAGGTCGGCGACGGCGGTTTCCACGCTTTTGTCGGTCTCGACGACGTGGATCATGGCGGGTCTCCTTCGGGCCGACGCGGCGTTTAGTGCACGTACCCGTGTTCGAGGTTCAGGATGGACTGGCGCTCCCCGATGTAGTCGTTGAAGGTGGTCTCGAAGTCGAAGCTGAGCCCGACCTGGACCGTGTGTTCCCGGTCGAATCCCACGGCATCGGCAAGATCTCCGGTGCGTTGGGTGTACCGGTATTGCACCAGGAGGCCCACGCCGTCGCCGAGGCGGTACTGGAGGGTGGGCACCGCGCTCCACTCCGCCGCGTCCTCGTCCCGGTAGTCCTTGTAGGCCGCGGTGAGCCCTGCCTTCCACCGCAGGAGCTGGAAGGTGGCGTGGCGGTAGTTCACGGCGGCCACCACGGAGAGGGCCTCGGCCGCGGCCCGGCCCCGCTCCGTCGTGAGGTCCGGGTCCCCGGCGCCCGTGTCGTAGATCACCTGGGCCATGGCCTCCCAGTGGTCCAGGGGGTCCATGGTGAGGTTCACCACGCCGCCGGCGAGGAACGCGTGCTTCCAGGTGTCGCCGTCCCGGTCCACGCGCTGGGCGTCCCACCCGAACCCGAGCTGCCGCAGCCGGCCGGCGAACCGCAGGGCCTCCGGCCGGGTGAACTGAACCTGCAGCCCCCCCGAGTTCACGTCGAACTCCTCCTTCACCTCTCCCGCCTCGTCGGTCTCGATGCGCTGGGCGAGGTACCCCGTCGCCTGGAGGAAGCGCTCGAGCCAGAACAGGTCCAGGGCCAGGTGGTTCCCGAACTGGTGGTACTCCTCGGTGTTGGAGGCGGAAAACCCGTTCTGGATCTCGGTGAACCCGAGGAGGTCGTCGTCGCGCAGGGTGGGGAACTCGACGAGGAAGTTCCGGAGCTTCGTGCGGCCCAGCTCCACCTGGTAGGTTCGGTCCCACAGGAACGCGTACACCTGATGGAAGAACACCGTGTCCTGGAAGTCGGCGTCGGGGTCGGGGAACTCGAGCCCCACCACGGCCCCGCCCACGCTCTTGTCGAAGAGCCGGCGGTCGGCCCGCAGAAGCAGGCTCGTGTCGGCCACGTTGACGTCGTACCGGTCGTCGTCGCCGCGGCCGGAGCCCTCGGCCCAGGTGGCGTCCAGGGTCGAGATCAGGCGCCCCCCCAGGGTGAGCCGGGGCATCACGGTGGCGCCGAGGTCCTTGGCGTCCACGCCGGGGGCCGCCGCGACCAGGAGCGCGGCGGCGGTGGTCAGCATCGTCCGGAATCGCATCTTCCGCTTCTCCTCGGTCGGAACCGCGCTCACTCGTCCAGGGCCACCCGGGGGGTGTAGGGCCCCTCGAACCCCTCGTAGGTGAGCACCGTGAGGGCGCCCCCGGGGTACACCCCGTTGTTGGTCGCCCGCCGGGTGTCGTGGTCGTGGAAGGTCCAGTACCCGGGGTTGTCGCCGTGGATCACGATGTCCACGGTTTTCCCCGGGGAGACGCGCACGGTGTTCTCCCGCACCGGCTCGGCCAGGTCGTTTCCGTCCACGGCCACGGTGTAGAACTGGTGGCCGTGCAGGTGCATGTAGTGTTCCACCATGCCGGCGTTGATGAGGCGCACCCGGATCCACTCCCCCTCCCGGATCAGCAGGGGGGCGGTGGCGGGGTAGCTCTTCCCGTTGATGGCGAAGAAGTTGAAGTTGAGGTGGGGCCCCTCGCCGGCCATGCGCTGGAGGGTGTAGGGCGGGATGTACCCCTCCTCGATCGCCCGGAGGTACTGCGAGTAGCCGCGAAACGTGGCCAGGGTGCGCTCGTCGAGTTTCCCCAGCGCCATGAGGCGCATGCGTTCCTTCATGCGCTGGAGCATGCGGTTGAGTTCCTCCCGCATGAAGTTGAGGTCGAAGCTCTCCAGGATGAGCACGTAGTCCCGGGTGTACGGGAACCTCTGGCGCACCGGGTCGTCGGGCCGCTCGATCAGAAACGCGCCGTGCATGCCCGACTGCATGTGGAGCACCGTGCCCCAGTGGCAATGGTAGAACCGGGTGCCCCCCGGCCGGGCCTGGAACCGGTACACGAAGGTCTGGCCCGGCCGCACGGGGTCCTGGGTGACCCAGGGCACCCCGTCCATCGTGTAGGGCACGTCGATGCCGTGCCAGTGGATGGTGTGCATGAGTTCGGTGCGGTTCTTGAACCGGACCTCGACCCAGTCGCCCTCGTTCACCCGGAACGTGGGGCCGGGCACCATGCCGTTGAACGCCAGCATGTGGGCCTCGACCCCCGGAAGGATCTCGTGGCGGACGATCCGGATGTCGAGGTGGAACACCTTGTACTCCACCTCCGAGGGCGAGGGGGCGCCCGGCGGTTCCACCACGGCGGGCACCCCGGGCATGGGGGCCTCGACCACGCCGCCCATGGCGTGGCCGTGCATCCCGCCCATGGCCCCTTGGGCCGGCGGGGGGGCGCCCGGGGGCGGTTCGCCCGGCCGCAGGAGGGCCGGGGCGTGGAGGGGCACCTCGTCGGGCCCCAACCCGGCCAGGACCGGGCGGGGCAACCACTCGGAGGCCCGGCCCGTGGCGGCCGCGGCGGTGCCGGCGGCCACGGCGAGCCCGGTCCGGAGGAAGGCACGGCGGTCGATCGGTTTTGGCATACCAGACGACTCCTGGGGCTGGGGGTGAAGTTGGGGGGAACCTACCACGGCCGAGGGTCTGGTCAATCGGAGGGGAGCAAGCCGCGTGCCGGCCCGGGGCGCCGGCCGTCGGCGGGCCGGGAGCGCGGTGTTGAAGACAATCCTACGGCTGTGGCGACTATTCTCCACCGGGACCACGAGACGTCGGCGCCTCCCGCCTGCGGGTACCCGATTCTCCGGCACGGGGTATGCTTGGATATTGCTCCGGCGGCTAAATAGACACCGTCCGGGGCATGGGGCCTGCTGGAGTGCCGGGCGTGGCACCTACAGTCGCTGCACCCGGCACTCAGCCAACGACCGGGACTCTTCCGGCCAACCGGATCCACGAATACGCCCAGAGTTCCTGAGTGGTTCCGTCCATCCGGCTGAGTGCCGGATGCAGCGTAAGCCGGATGCCGCACTCACGCACGACCGGAAGCAGGCCCCATGCCCTCGCGATCTGCTTGCGCGCCTCTATTGGCGCGAGGTTAATAACGTTCGAACATACGGAGGGCGGTGATGAAGCGCAGCGGAAAGGGGGTTCTCGTCGGAGTGCTGCTGTGGGGCGCCACCGGGTCGGCCTGGGCGACCCACCCCGTGCTGGGCGGGGACTCGGGAAAGGGCGCGGGCCCGCTGGTGACGCCGGCGGCGGGCAACCTGGGCCCCGGGCGGGGGGCCCTGGATCTGCAGGTGGACCACCTCGTCTTTGACACCTTCGGGGAGGGCCGGCTGCGCCGGTTCGCCGAACGGGACCGGGAGGTGCACGACCTGGAAAGCGTCACCACCTACACCCTTTCGGCCAGCTACGGCCTGGGCCGGTTCGTCACGGTCCACCTGGGCGTTCCCTACGTGGTGCGGCTCGGGATCGAGGAGTCGGAACCGCCCGACGAGGTCCACCGCCACGGCGACGCCCGGGGCGTGGGGGACGCGGCCGGGCACCTGCACGTGCGGCTCTTCGGATCCGAGGCGTGGGGGATCGAGGCGACCGGGATCCTCGCCGTCAAGGCGCCCACGGGCCAGACCCGGGTGCGAGACCGGGAGGGGGAGCGGTTCGAGGCCGAGTTCCAGCCGGGCACCGGGTCGTGGGATGTCACGGCCGGCGCCGCCGTGAGCCAGGCCTACGGCCCGTTTTCGCTCCACGGTTCAATGCGGTACACCTGGGTGACCGAGGGGACACAGAGCACCGACCTGGGCGACCGGCTGAACTACGATTTCGCGTTCGTGGTGCGGGTGCCGCCCCCCTTGCGGGTGGATCTGGCCCTCGAGGCCAACGGGCTTTGGCAGGCCAAGGAGAGGGTTTCGGGCGAGGAGGATCCGGACAGCGGGGGCGGGGTGCTCCTCGTCACGCCCGGCGTGCGGTTTCGGCTCCACCCGCGGTTCAACGCGTACGTAGCGGCCGGGTTCCCCGTGTGGCAAAACCTCAACGGCGACCAGAACGAGGTGCGCGTCCGGGTGCTCGCCGGAGTCGGCGGCGCGTTCTGAACGAAGGGCCGAGGAGCGCTTCGCCACCCCACAAGGGTCTCCAGGCGCCGTGGGGTAGAGGGCGATGGACGGGGTTCCCCTGCCCCCTGACGCCCGGCTTTTGACCCCTGGTAAGGGGGCCGCCCCTGCAGGTTGGGGCAAGCGGCGGCGCTGAAATACCGGAGTGTTCCGGCTGCCTAGCCGCCAAGCGGCCCGGCCGCCTAGCTGAAATCAACCAGGAAAAGGAGGGCCGGATGCAAGCGGGATCCGTCCGTCGGCTCGTATGGTTCGGGGTGCTCTTGTTCGTGGGGGGCTGCGCCGGCGCGGCGTTCGCGCCGCTTACCCGGATCGACACCAAGGTCCAGGGGTTCACCAAACACTACGCCGAGAGCTTTTTCGAGATCGGGGAACACCGCGTGTTCAGCGTGGAACTCGAAACCACCCCCGAACGGCTCCGGGTGGGCCGCAACCGGTTCGAGTTGATCGTCCACCACGCCGAGCTGGGCGACGTGGAGCGGGCGACGGTGCGGGCCGTGGCCCGGGGGCCGTCGGGCCAGGAGGTGCGGCCGAAGATCTGGGAGGTGGAATACGGGGCGTACGAGCTGACCGGCCTCGAGTTCGACGAGCCGGGCCGGTGGACGTTCACCGTCGAGGTGGAGCGGGGAGGGCTCGCCGACCGGGTGCGGTTCGAACTCCCGGTTTCGGCGGGCACGCGATGACGCGGGGGAAAGGAGACCTGCCGTGAACGGAAAGAGATCCGCGGTCGTGGCCCTGGCGGCGCTTCTCCTGGGGGGAGCGGCCGGCCCGTCCCGGGCCGCCGGGAACCTCAGCCTGGGGATCGGGCTGGACGTGCAGACCGGGGATTACGGAACCGGCGAGACCACCGACGCCTGGTCCGTCACGGTCCAGGCGCGCTACCGGCCCGGGCCCCGGTGGAGCCTGGAGGTTTCGGTGCCGTACCTCTACCAGTCGGCCAGCACCACGACCACGACGGCCGGCGGCATGCGCTTCGACGTGCAGTCGGATCGGCGGTCCCCGGCCACGGGCGGGAGCGCCGTGATGGACTCCCGGCACCACGGGGCCGGGAACGTCGATACGGTGACCGATACGCAGCAGGGCCTGGGCGACGTGACCGTGGGGGCGTCGTACTCCCTGGTCGAGGAGTCGGACGCCATTCCCGGGATCCGGGTGTCGGCCGGGGTCAAGGTGCCGACGGCGGACGAGCAAAAGAACCTCGGCACCGGGGAGTGGGACCTCGAGGTGGGGGCGGAGGCGGCCAAGATCCTGGGCGATTGGGATCTCTTCGGGTCGGCCCGCTACGTGTTCCAGGGCGAGTCCGAGGCGTTCGGGCTCCGGGACTTCGTCGTGATCGAGGCCGGCCTGGGCCGGTTCGTCACCGACGTGGCCGAAGTCTGGACCTCGGCTTCCTGGGCCTCGGCGCCCTCGGAGTACGCAGACCCCTCGGCCGAGGTCCGGCTCGGCCTCGACGTCGGCTTCCCCTCCGGGTTCGGCCTGGGCGGCTACGTGTCCAAGGGCGTGACCGACGGTGCGCCGGACTACGGCGCGGGCGTGACCGCCTCGGTCATGTTTTGATCACGCACGCCAGCGGTCCGAGGATCAGTCCTCGTCTTGTCCGGCGATACCTTCAAGAAACCGGCAGAAGTCGCTCAGAGCGGTGCGGATGTCTGCGGAAACGGCTGGCAATTTTTCTCCCAATCGGTTGAGCCGATCTGGGTCGAACTGGAAGGCGTAAACGTTTCGCACGACGTGCCGGAACCCGAGGTAGTCCTGAAGCGCCACAGCCGTGGCGTCGGGTAGAACGGCCGGTCGTAGCCCAGGCACGGGAGCCGCCATCTGCCTTAGGAGTTCGCGGTGCCAGTCGCGGCCCGCGGGCACTGTTTCGTCCACGGTGCGCGCGACCCGTTCCAGGATGCGCTCGATTCCGCAATAAAAATCATGAAGGTTCAGGGCGCACGAGTCGAGGAAGGCGTCCTGGTGCTCTGGATGTTCCCGGGCCCCCTGTAGGGCGCGTTTGACCCGGATCTCCACCCGCGTGAGTTCCTCCAACTCCGCCCGGATCCGGGCGGCGAGCACTTCATATTTCGGCCTCACGGTTCCACCGCTTCATCTAACAGCCGGCCCAGAACGTCGGGCGCGCACGTTTCCGCACAGATGAGTTCGACCGGGATGTCGGGATCCATGTAGGCAAGTTCGGCGATGGCTCGAAAGGTGTCGCCCGCTCGCAGTCCCCAGGCGAGGAGGTCCACATCGGACCAGGGCGTGAAAAGATCCTCCGGGCCGGCCAGCGAGCCCACCAGCAGAACCCGGGTGGCGCCGTACCGCTCCCGCAGGATCCGGGCGGCCTCCCGGGCGAGTACCCGCGCCCGCTCCCTTCTGAAAAGCAACCGGGAACGTTCTGCGCGCGCTCGGAGGCGGTAGGTCTCCCGATACCGGGCGAGTTCAAAGTCTGAGCGTTCTTGGAGGCGCATGAGATTCACTCTATCAGTCCGCCCCGAGACAAGCAAAACCGGTGGATCGTACCGCTACAGCCGCAGGCTTCGTAGCCGGAGCGCGTTGCCCACCACCGACACCGAGCTGAAGCTCATGGCCGCGGCGGCGATCATGGGGCTCAGCAGGATCCCGAACGCCGGGTACAGCACGCCGGCCGCGATGGGAACCCCGAGGCTGTTGTAGGCGAAGGCCCAGAAGAGGTTCTGCTTGATGTTCCGCATGGTGGCCCGGCTCAACCTCCGGGCCCGCACGATGCCCCGCAGGTCCCCCTTCACCAGGGTCACCCCGGCGCTCTCCATGGCCACGTCGGTGCCGGTGCCCATGGCGATGCCGATCTGGGCCTGGGCCAGGGCCGGGGCGTCGTTGATGCCGTCGCCGGCCATGGCCACGAACCGGCCCTCGTCCTGGAATTTCTTGACGACGCTCGCCTTGTCCTCGGGCAGCACCTCGGCCACCACCTCGTCGATGTCGAGCTTTCGGGCCACCGCCTCGGCCGTGGTGCGGCTGTCGCCGGTGAGCATGACGATCCGGATCCCCTCGGCGTGGAGTTCCCGAATCGCCTC
>NZ_BAAHFQ010000046.1:0-23277 GCF_054681715.1 Deferrisoma sp. | reverse complement strand
GTTCGTCGGCCCGTGGGTTCGTTCCACGCTTCCTCCGGACGCTCGGTCGCCCTCACGCCCTTGCGCTTCCCTTCCCTCGTCGTGACCTACTCGGGGGAGGACTTTCACCTCCAAGCCAGTGCCCATGCCGGGCGTACAGAAAGGGCGTCGCGGCTTGGAAGCCGCTCCCACAGGCTGGGACAGCCGCTGACGCTGGAATCCCAAAGGATTTTCGCGTCCTAGCATCCCAGCCTCCCAGCGTCCTAGCAGGAAGTTACTTGGAAGGTCGGCAGGGTACCCGGACCCCGGACAAAGCGAAAGGAGGTAGGGCTTAGGCGGGACCCTCCGGACCGGGGAGCCCACGACGCGCCCGACGGCGCGCCCCCCTCGTGACTCCGGGCCCGATGGGCCGGGCTCCCGGACCCTGGCGCGCCCTCCTCAGGCGGCCGTGACCGACGGCGCCCGGGTGGCTTCGAGGGAGAGGCGGGCCAGCCGGCGGCTTTCGGCGTTGATCCGCTCCGACACCCCGAACAGGGTCCGGTAGTCGCAGGACACGATGTCGAGGAGGGTTTCCCGTTTGAAGGCCTCGGCCCCCTCCCTGCCCTCGTATCCGGCGGCCCGCAGCATCAGGAAGTGCTCGTCGGAGATGTCGGTGGGGATGCCCATCGCCTCCACGGCCTTCCGAAACCGGCCGCACTCGTTGAGGAGGTCCACGAAGCTCCGGCCCTGGAGCCCCACCTCGAGCCGGGGCCAGAGTTCCGGGGGTTTGTAGAGCACGTATTCGTACTCCATGGCCGAGGGGATCACCGACTCGTCGAACTCGAACCCGAACCGCTCGCGCTCGGTGTACCAGCGGCTGTGCTTGAACGGCCCGGGGGGAGTGACCATCACGGAGTCCGGCCCGAACTCCCGCAGGAGTTCCAGGTTCGCTTGGAACACGTCCTGGTCCGTCACGCCCTCCACGAGGGGGGTCGGGTAGATCAGGGCCAGCGACACGTCCACGTGGATCCCGGTGCGCCGCTCGGCCTCCCGGATGGCGCGGGCAGTGGCCACCAGGTCGGCCCGGGTCACGCCCTTGTTCATGACCACCTCATTGATCCGGTCGTGGCCGGTCTCGCCGCCGATGAACACGGCCCGGAGCCCCGAGCGCGCCATGATCTCGTACTGCCGCACCACCCGCTCGAACACCTCGGGGTTCGAGGCGTTCCGCACGGCCCGGCTCCCCATGCCGTAGCGCACCTGGAGGCCCGCTTCGAGGATACCCTCGGCGATCCGGGCCCCGAAGGCCGGGGGGGTGTCGGAACCGGCGAACCGGAAGATGCCCACGCCCTGGGCCACCATGGCCCGCATCTCCTCCACCACGTCCTCCACGGGCCGGGGCACGTACTTCTTGTAGAAATGGGGGTGGACGCAGAAGTGGCATTTGCCCCACGGGCACCCGAGACTTTCGAGGAGCACGTGGATCCGCACCTTGCCGGGCCGCTCCCCATAGCGGGGCACGGCCTTCTTCACGAGCTTGACCGGCCGCTTTCTTCCCTTGCGGATCCCGCCGTCGGGGACGCGCCAGATGGCGTTCTCGAACCGCCTGCCGGCGATGGCCCGTAGGAGGTCCTCCCGGGGCGCCCCGGGCATGGCGTCCAAGAGATCGAGGATCTTCGTCAGCGCGAACTCCCCCTCCCCCCGGATGGCCAGGTCGAAGGGGCTCCGCCGCAGCACCTCCTCCTCGTACAGGGTGGCGTGGTAGCCGCCGGCCAGCAGGAGGACGTCCGGGGCCCGCTCCCGCACCAGCTCCGCGAACCGCCGCGCCCACCCGAAGGCCTCGCCGTACCACAGCTTCACGCCCACCACCGGGACCCCTTCCTCCACGACCCGCCACGCCAGATCGCTGAGCCGCGCTTCCATGGCCCGGCGCTGGAGGGCCGACTGGGCCTCCTGCAGGGCCACAGTGGCCGCGCCCACCGCCTTGACCCACCGGGGCGGGGGGCCCTCGCCCCTCCGGCCCAGGAGGAACGCATAGGTGGGCCGCAGAAGCCGGGCGATCGGCCCCACGGCGAGCCGGCGGAAAAAGTCGTCGGTGGCCCAGTCCTCGAGCCAGACCTCGTGGCCGTGCTGCTGGAGGTGGGTCGCCAGCACCCCGAGGCCGTTGTCGAAAAAGGTGTCGCTCGCCGACCGGCGGCGGGTGGTCAAGGAGTTCCACAGAAGGATCCGGGCCATGGTAGTCCTCGCGTGGTCCGTTTGGGCTGGAAAGCTGGGAGGCCGGGAGGCCGGAAAGCTCCCGGCTCCGGCCGGAAGTCCCCCGCCCCGCTTCGGGCGGCGCCCCTCTGGCCGCCTCGGCGGCCCCCGACACGTCTCCTCCGGGCCGGAGGGACGCGCCCGAAGGCTTCCGCGAGCGGGCGTCGTCCCCCTCCCCTTCGGCCGGAGGGCCGCCGGGCTTGAGGGGCAGGGCGCCCGTCACCCTACCGCGAGCTTGTAGCTTCCGGTCTTCGGGGCCTCGGGCTCCATCGCGACGCGGCACGCCACGGGCGCCTCGCGGGCCAACCCTTCCGGGTCGATCCGGCAGCCCCGAGCCGGAACCACGTGGAGGAGGAACCCGTCCGGGGATCTCCCCACCCAGGCCAGGGCCACTTCCGGCCGGGCCTCGGCCCAGTTCCATAGCGTCCGGGCCTCCGGGGAAGGCACCCGGCCCTCCCGGCCCAACACGTGGAGGTACCCGTCCCCGTCCAGGAACCCGAGGTCGCCCGTGATGTAGTACCCCTCGGACCGGGTCGCGGCCGTGAGGTCCGGCCGGTTCCAGTAACCCGGCGACACCGTGGGGCCCCGGACCCGGATGGACCCCGCCTCCCCGGCCGGAAGCGGCCGGCCCTCGGGGTCGGTGATCCGCAGGTCCACGGCCCGGGTGGGACGCCCGGCCGTCGCCAGGAGCTCCTCGCGCAGATGCTCTTGGGGGTGCAGCAGGCACACCGGCGGGAGCGCCTCGGCCATGCCGTACCCCTGCTGGAGCACCGGCCCCAGCACCCCGAGGGCCTTGCGGATCCGAGCAGAGGGAGCGCCCTCGGTGCCGTAGATGACCGCCCGGAGCGATCGGGTATCACTGCGGGCGGCCCGCACCGCTTCCACGAACTCCGCGAGCATGGTGGGGGTCAGGAAGATCCGGGTCACCCCCCGGGTCTCGACCCACTCGGCGGCCCGGTCGGGGTCCCACGCCGGAAGGAACAGGTTCCTCGCCCCCGACAATACGGCCGGCAGGATCAGGGTGGAGCCCGCCGTGGCCAGGGGGATCGCGTGGAGGAACACCTCGTCGCGGCCCACGGGGGTGCGGTTCTCCCGCAGGGCATGGTAGAGGCTCGCCCCCCATCCCCGGCCCGTGCTCATGACCCCCTTGGGCTCGCCGGTCGTGCCCGAGGTGAAATTGATCGTTACGAGCCCGTCGGCCGAGCGGGGCACGGGGCTCGGGAGCGGCTCGGCCGACCCCAGGGCCCGCTCGTACGCCTCCCGGTCGCCCGTGAGGGGATCCACCAACAGGCCCGGGACCCCCGGGAGGACCTTCGGCCGAAACCCTAGATATGCCCGCGCCCCCACGGACTCGGCGATCCAGCCCAACCGGTCGTCCCCGGTGCCGGGCGGCACCGGCACGGCCACGGCCCCAAGCCACAGGCAGGCGAGCCGCGCCTCCAAGAAGGCGGCGTCGTTGGGGAGATCGATGACCACCCGGTCCCCCGGGCCCACCCCGGAGGCGCGCCAGGCCCCGGCCAACCGCCGCACCCGCTCCCCCAACCGGGCGTAGGTCGTGCCATCCCCGAGGGCCGGCCGCCTCGCGTTCTTCCGAAACGCCGGCCCCAGCAGCCGGTGGGGGAGCCCGGCCGCCCGGATGATCCCGAGGGTCAGCGCCTTTCCGAGGACGCCCATGGGGCCTCCTGCCGGGCTTCCGCCCAGGCCCGGTACGCCTCCGCCGAGGGAAAGCCGTGGGCCTTGGCAAACCCGTCCCGGTCCTCCGGCCGGGCGCGGTCTAGGGCTCCCGACCGAACCGCCAGGTCCCACGCCGTCGCCGGGTCGAGGGCCGGCCGGCGCTCGCCCCCCTGGAAAAAACCGTGCTCCAACCGGAAGAAAAACCGGCCCAGCCCGAACATCCGGTCGCTCTCCCTCATGGCCTGATCGAGCCGTTCCGGCAGCCGGTTCAGGTCGAGCTGAAGCGGCACGGCAGGCGCCCCCCGCACGGAGTCGTAGGGCTTCACCTCCCCGAACCGTTCGAAGAGGTACAGCCGCTCGTAGAACGGCACGTGCCGGGGGTTCACGGTGATCACCAGGTGGTCCACCCCCCGCTCCCGGGCGTAGTACAGGACCGCCTGGTGCAGCAGCCAGAAGAGCCCCCGCCGCCGCCCCTCCTCGTCGATCAGGAGCCACCGGTACCGAGAGTCCACGGCCAAGGCCGACACCTCGGCCAGCCGCGCCCCGGCCCCCCGGAACGCGGCCAGCTCGTCTCGGTAGAGCACGTCCATCGGAAGCCCCATCCCGTCGGGACTGTCGAAGATGAGGCTCACCGTCCCGAGGATCCGGGTCTCGTCCCGGGCCAGGAACACGAGTGTGGAGGGTACGAGCTGGTGGAGCGTGGCCCTGAGCCCGGACGGATGGGGCTCGGCGTACCCCATGTCCACGTACACGTCGTGGACCATGCGGAAGGCGGTCTCGAACTCCTCCCTGAGTTCCGCCACCTTGACGTTGGGTTTCTGGATGCCCCGGTCCGGAGCCATCCGGATGCTGCGCCGCCGATCCCTGCGCAGTTCCTCGGGCACGGCCCCGATCACCTGCTTCTCCCGTTCGTTCACCGGCCCTCCCGTCTCTCAGTCGGCGCACAAAAACGTGAGCCAAACCTTGCGGCCATGTCCTTTTTCTGTACACTTCCCCGACATCCCGGCCCAAAGGGCGGAAGGTGTCAGCCTGCCCGAGGCAAAATCGGAACGCAAGGCGGATTTCCTATGGACAAGACTTTTCCCTCCCGATACCCTGCCCGCGTTCCCCCGTGCCACCCGCTAGGTGTTTCGTTTGGGGGACACCCGCCCGGCTCGGGTTCCGAAACCGTTCCCCCCGGGCCGCGGCCGGGGACGGTTTCCCGGGCTTTTTAGCCCAAGGCGGTGGGGGCACGGCGCATGCATGCCGGGGGGGCTTTGATCCGATTGGCCCTCGCCGACCATCCCAGGAGGATCGCCCCATGATCGCATCGGCGTGCAAGAAGGCCGAGACCCTGCTTCGGGTTCCGCTCTCGGCCGGCCCTTCCGCATCCCCGGTCCGGTTTTGCCAGGCGTCCCGGTGGCCCGAGCTCCGGGGCGCCTTTTCGCTGCTCTATAAAAACTACCTGGCCAAGGGCCTCCTTCGCCCCGACCCGGTGGGGCTCCGGTACACCCACTACAACCTGCTGCCCGAGTCCGCCACGTTCGTGGCCGCGACCCCGGCCCGGACCCTGGCCACCTTCAGCCTGATCCCCGACACCCGGTCCTTCGGCCTCCCCATGGACACCCTGTATCGGGAGGAACTCGACCGGCTGCGGACCGGGGCCCGGCCGGCGGAGATCTCGGGGCTCGCCGTGGCCCCCTCCTACGAATCGGTGAGTTTGCTCCTGATCTTGAACCTGGTGCGGCTCATGTACCACTACGCCGGAAAGATCGGGGTGACCGACCTCGTGGTGGCCTGCCATCCGCGCCACGCCCGCCTGTACACGAGGCTCTTCGGGTTCGAGCAGATGGGCCCCCTGCGCACGTACCGGGCGGTCAACGACGCCCCGGCCGTGGCCCTGCGGCTATGCCTGGCCGACGCGGAGGAGCGGTACCGGGCCGAATACGGCGCCGGCCAGGGGCTTCACGGTTTCTTTTTCCGGCAACTCGTGGCCCCGCCCAACGAGCCGCTGCGGGCCGGGGCCATGGACCCCGCCGCGGCACGACAACTCCTGGCGCTCCGGCCGGAACTCGTCGAAGCCCTGGAGGCGGGGGACCCCGGCCTCGTGGGCCGACTCACCGGCTGGCACCTGCCCACGGCGCGCCGGTTCCTGCCCGAGGCCCCCACAGGCTGGATGCCCGCCTTCGTGGCGGCGTGAGGGGCGGGTAGTCCGGGAGACGAGGGGGTACCCCGCCCTCGTGCGAGAGCCCCGTTCGCGTCCCCGTGGCCCCACAACGCGCAGGGCTGCGGGCCGGGTTCGCCCCCAACGGTGGAGCCGCAGCCGTGTCAGGGACCGGTGCCCAGAAGACGGAGGGCAGGGGTTCCCCGACATCTGACATCTGAATTCTGCCCCCTGGATACGGCAGCCCCCCCGGCGGCTCGGGCGGGAGGTTGCGCTGACCCCGCAAGGATTCTTACCACCCGGCCTCCCCGCCCGAATCAGCCCGCTCCCTGGGCCATGCGGCAGGCCTCCCAGACGGCCTCGGCGAAGGTGGGGTGGGCGTGGGCCGTGCGGGCCAGATCCTCGGCGCTCCCGGCCATCTCGAGGGCCAGCACGGCCTCGGCGATGAGGTCCGAGGCCCGCGGGCCCAGCAGGTGGACCCCCAGGAGCCGATCGGTTTTCGCGTCGGCGAGCACCTTCACGAAGCCCTCGGCCTCCCCGGCGGCCAGGGCCCGGCCCGACGCGCCGAACGAGAACACCCCCTTCCGAAAAGGGAGGCCCCGGGCCTTCGCCTGCTCCTCCGTGAGCCCCACGCCCGCGGCCTCCGGGTGCGTGTAGATCACCCCGGGGATGGCCAGGGGGTTCACCCTGGCCGGGATCCCGGCCAGGTTCTCCACGGCCGCGATCCCCTCCATCATGGCCTTGTGGGCGAGCATGGGCCCCTCCACCAAATCCCCCACGGCCAGGACCCCCTCGACCGGGGTCCGAAACGCTCCGTCCACCGGGATCCTCCCGGTCTTGGGGTCCGGCGCGAGACCCACCGCCTCGAGCCCGAGGCCCTCGGTGGCCGGCCGCCGGCCCACGGCCACGAGCACCCGGTCGGCCTCCCGTTCTTCGACGCCTTTCCCCTCGGACTCCAGGGTCAGGCGCACCCCGTCCGCCCCCGTTTCCGCCCCGGTGACCCGGGTCCGGGTCAGGATCTCCAAGCCCTGCTTCCGGAGCGCCCGCTCGAGCCCCCGGGCCACCTGGCCGTCCATGCCGGCGGCCACCCCCGGCAGGAGCTCCACCACGGTCACCCGAGCCCCGAGCCGGGCCCACACCGAGCCGAGCTCCAGGCCCACCGCCCCCGCCCCCACCACGACGAGGTGTTCGGGCACCGCCGGGAACGACAGCGCCTCGGTGGACGACACGATCCGCTGCCCGTCCCACGGGAGCCCCGGGAGCTCCACCGGCACCGATCCCGTGGCCAGCAGCACGGTTCGGGCTTCCAGAACCATGCGGTTTCCGTCGGGCCCCGCGACCTCCACCCGTCCCGGGCCGGCGAGCCGACCCTCTCCCCGGATCACCTCGACGCCGGCCCGGTCCAGCAGCTTTCGCACCCCGTCGGTGAGCCGCTCGACCACCGCCTCCTTCCGGGCCATCATCGCTCCGAGGTCGAGGGTGACGCCGTCCACGCCGATGCCGTGACCGGCGAGGCCGGCCCGCAGTTCGGCGTACCGGAGGCTCGAATCGAGGAGCGCCTTGCTGGGGATGCAGCCGACCCGCAGGCACACGCCCCCGAGCCGCTCTTCGCGCTCCACGCAGGCCGTCCGGAGCCCCAACTCGCCGGCGCGGGCCGCCGCCGTGTATCCGCCAGGCCCCGCCCCGATCACCACGAGATCGTAGCCGGCCATCCTACACCCCCAGGAGGAGCCGGGCCGGGTCCTCCACCCGCTCCTTGATCCTCACGAGGAACTGCACCGCCTCCCGGCCGTCCACGATCCGGTGGTCGTAGGTGAGCGCCACGTACATCATCGGCCGCGCCACGATCTCCCCGTCCACCACCACCGGCCGGTCCTCCACCTTGTGGAGCCCGAGGATCGCGCTCTGGGGCGGATTGAGGATCGGGGTGGACAGGAGCGACCCGAACACCCCTCCGTTGGTGACCGAGATCGTGCCCCCCTCCAGGTCCGAGAGTTCGAGGCGGTTTGCGCGGATCTTCTCCACGAACCCGGCGATGGACCGCTCGATCTCCGCCAGGGTGAGCCGCTCGGCGTGGCGCACCACCGGCACCACGAGGCCCCGGTCGGACCCGACGGCCACCCCCACGTGGCACCCGTCCGGGTACACGATCTCGTCCCCCTCGATCCGGGCGTTGAGCCGGGGGAACTCGCCCACGGCCTCGGCCAGGGCCTTCACGAAAAACGAGGTGAGCCCCAGACCCACGCCGTGGACCTCCCGGAACGCCTCCTTGTACCGCCGCCGGAGTGCCAGCACCCGGGCCATGTCCACCTCGTTGAAGGTGGTGAGCATCGCCGTGGTCCGGGTCGCCTCCACCAGGCGCTCGGCGATCCGGCGGCGGATCGGGCTCAGGGGCTCGCGGCGCTCGCCCCCTTTCTCCCCCCTCGGCTCCCGAGGGGGACCGGGCTCCGGCTCGGGGGATCTCGGCGGGGGCGCCCCCGCGGCCGGGGCTCCCTCCAGGTGGGCCAGCACGTCACCCTTCGTGAGGCGCCCCCCGGGCCCGGTGGCGGGAATCGCCCCGGCCTCGAGCCCGTGCTGGGCCACGAGCCGGCGGACCGCCGGGGAGAGCGGCTCCTCCGGTGGGGGCTCGCCCGGAGCGACGCCCTCCCGTGGCGCCGGGGACGCGGCGGCCGGCGGTTTCTCCGGCTGCGGGGGGGCCACCGTCTCGGGGGGCGCCGACGGCTCCTCCGGTGCCGACCCGGGGGCCTCCTCCGGCCGGGCGGCCACCCCGGCCCCCTCCTCGATCCTCCCGACCACCTGGCCCACGGTCACGCTCGTGCCGGCCGGCACCAGGATCCGGAGCACCCCGTCCGCCTCGGCCGCGACCTCCAAGGTGATCTTGTCGGTTTCGAGGAGGAACAGGGCCTCGTCCTTCCGGACCCCGTCCCCGTCGGCCTTGAACCACTCGGCGAGCACGGCCTCCTGCACCGACTCGCCCACCTGGGGCACCCGGACCTCAACCGCCATTGTGCGCGCCTCCTGTTCCGTCGGCCGGACCACCGCCTCCCAGGGCCTCGGCCACGATCCGCGCCTGCTCCTCTTTGTGGATGAACGAAAACCCCGTGGCCGGGCTCGCGGCAGGGGGCCGGCCCACGTACCGCGGCTCCGCCCCCACCAGGTCGCGCAGCAGCGGCGCCACAAACCCCCAGCCCCCCATGTTCCGGGGCTCTTCCTGGACCCAGACGGGCTCGGCCCCGGGATACCGGGCCAGGACCCCGGCGAGGTGGTCGGCCGGGAAGGGATGGAACTGCTCCAGCCTAACGATCGCCACGTCAGCCCGGCCCTCCGCGGCCCGGGCAGCGGAAAGCTCGTAGAAGACCTTCCCCGAGCACAGGCAGACCCGCTTCACCCCGGCGGGATCGGGCGCGGCCGGATCGTCCAGCACGGGGCGAAAGCCCCCTTGGGCGAGGTCCTCGAGCCCCGACACCACCTCCGGGTGCCGCAGCAGGCTCTTCGGGGTCAGGACCACCAGGGGTTTTCGGTACGGCGCCTTCACCTGCCGCCGGAGCGCGTGGAAGTACTGGGCGGGGGTGGTGGGTTGCACGACGATGAGGTTCTCCTCGGCGCACAGTTCCAGGAACCGTTCCGGCCGGGCCGTGGAGTGGTCGGGCCCCTGGCCCTCGTAGCCGTGGGGCAGGAGCATCACGAGCCCGCTCCGGCGTCGCCATTTGGCCTCGCCGCTCGCCACGAACTCGTCCACGATCACCTGAGCGCCGTTGGCGAAATCACCGTACTGGGCCTCCCAGACCACCAGGGCCATGGGGTCCACCAGGGAGTAGCCGTACTCGAATCCGAGCACCCCGGCCTCCGTGAGCGGGCTGTCGTAGGCCCGAAACGGCGCCTGGGCGCCCGCCAGGCGCTCGAAGGCGCAGTAGGGCTCCCCGGTCTCCCGGTCGAACCACACCGCGTGGCGCTGGCTGAAGGTGCCCCGGCGGGTGTCCTCGCCGCTCAGGCGCACCGGCACCCCCTCGAGGAGAAGGGAGCCGAACACCAGGGCCTCGGCCCCGGCCCAGTCGGTGCAGCCCTCCCCCAGGGCCGCGACCCGCCGCTCCAGAACCCGCCGGAGGATCGGGTGCAACCCAAACCCCTCGGGCGGCGACCACAGATCCTTCCCGAGACCCTGCAGGATGTCCACCGGCACGCCGGTGGGGACGGGATCCGGCACATACCGGCTCCCGATGCCCTCCCACCCGGGCCAGGGTTCGGGAAGCACCCAGCGGCACGGCTCGGCCCGGGCGGCCTCGTAGGCCGCCTCGAGTTCGGCGTCGGCCGCCTCCCGGAGCGCCGCGATCTCCTCGTCGGCGAGGATCCCCTCGTCCCGGAGCCTCGCGCCGTACAGGACGGCCGCCGGCGGGCGCTCCCGGATCCGCTGGTACATCAGGGGCTGGGTGAAGTAGGGCTCGTCCCCCTCGTTGTGGCCGTACCGCCGGTACCCGACGAGGTCCACCACCACGTCCTTGCCGAACCGGTCCCGGTAGTCGGCCGCCAGGCGGCCCACCCACACCGCCTCCTCCGGGTACTCGGCGTGCACGTGGAACACCGGGGCCTCGATGGCCTTGGCGAGGTCGGTGGCGTAGCGGGTGGACCGGGCCGCCTCGGGAAGCGTGGTGTACCCGATCTGGTTGTTGAGCACGATGTGCACCGTGCCGCCCGTCGTGTAGCCGTCCAGCCGGGAGAGATTCAGGGTCTCGGCCACGATGCCCTGGCCGGCGAAGGCGGCGTCGCCGTGGACCAGCACCGCCACGGTGGCCTTGCTCCCGCCCTCCCGGTCCTGGAACGCCCGGACGATGCCCTCGACGACGGGGTTCACGGCCTCGAGGTGACTCGGGTTTTCGGGCACGGTCACGGCGACCTCCCGCTCGCCGTACCGGACCCGTCCCCGGTAGCCCTGGTGGTATTTGACGTCGCCCCCCCCGGGCAGGGCCTCCGGGTCGTAGGTGGCCTCGAAGGCGCACAGAACGTCCCGGAGGTCGCGCCCCAGGAGGTTCACCTGGAGGTTCAATCGGCCCCGGTGGGCCATACCCAGGACCACGTGCCGGGCCCCCCGGGCCCCGAGCCGCAACACGAGGGCCGCCACCAGGGGCAGCAGGGCTTCCGTGCCCTCCAGGCTGAAGCGGGTCTGGCCCGGGTAGCGCTTCTGGAGGAACTCCTCGAAGCTCTGGGCCCCCACGAGGAGCTCGAGCACGTGGCGCCGTTCCGGCTCGGTGAGGGGAGGCCGGGGGCCCTCGATCCGGTCCCGGAGCCAGTCCCGCTCCTCCGGATCGGTCACATGGGCCACCTCGAACCCCACGGGGCCGCAGTAGGTCGCCCGCAGCCGGCCCAGGACCTCGCCCACCGGTTCCGGCCCCCGGGTGACCCCCGGCACCTCGACGGCGCGGTCCAGGTCCTCCGACCCCAGCCCCACCGCGGCCGGTTCCAGGAGCGGATGGGACACCGGGCACTCGGCCAGGGGGTCGAGGCACGCGAGAAGGTGCCCGAGGGATCGGTACCGGTCCACCAGGGCGAGCACCCGGCACAGGAGATCGGGTTCGGTTCCCCCCGGCCGCCCCCCCGCGAACTCGAACCCCTCGAAAAAGGCCCGCCACTCCGCCGACACCGAGGCCGGATCGGCCCGGTAGCGCTCGTACTGGGCCTCCACGAAGCCCGCGCTTTCCAAAAACCCCTCGCCCATGGTCTCCCCTACGGCTGAAAGGAAAACGACGCCGCCTCAGGATACCCCCCGGGCCCGCCGGCGCAACCGGGCTCCCGTGACAGGTGCCAGAAGACAGAGGACAGGGAGTTCTCTGACCTCGGATACCAGGTTGCGTTCAAACAGACGCCCATCCCGGGGGCCCGGCAAGGGGCCTGGTTCCGGCCGTGCGTGAGTGCGGCATCCGGCTTACGCTGCATCCGGCACTCAGCCCGGCGGCTCCATGAACGGCGGAAACACGACCGTTGGCGAGCCATTGGTGGGCTCATGGCGAGGGAGACATCGGCTGAGTGCCGGATGCAGCGACTGTAGGAGCCACGCCCGGCGCTCCGCCAGGCCCCTTGCCGGGCCGAATTTGGTATGACTTCTGAATTCTGGCCCCTGATACGGCAGCCGCTCCCACAGGTTGGGACAGCCGCTGACGCTGGAATCCCAAAGGACTTTCGCGTCCTAGCGTCCTAGCGTCCCAGCGGGCAGCCAGCTCCCGGGGCTCAGCCGCCGGCCGTTTCGGGGACCACCTCGCGGATCGGGGCGAAGGAGAACTCGGAGAGGAGGCGCCGCAACCGGGGCTCGGTGCGGCGGAGGTTGAGGTAGTGGCGAAACCGGCTCTTGAGCCCGGCGCCCTCGATGCGGGGCTGGTCGGGGTCGAGCTCCCAGGGGTGCACGTAGAACACGAACGGCCGGCGGTCGGCCCGCAGGATCCGCCGGAGGGCCCATCGGGTCACGGCGTAGGGCAGCAGCCGGAAGTACCCCCCGCCGGCGGCCGGCCAGTTGCGGCCCAGGAGCCTCACCGGCGTCACCGGCACTTCCAGGAGGCTCGGGCTCCCCGGCTCCGCGCCCGGGTCCAGGGGCACCCAGTTCCCGGCCCCTTCCCCCTCGAGTCGCTCCAGCCGAAACGGGAACCGGGGCCACTCGGCCAGGCCGTAAAGGTCGTGGCGCACCGGGAACACGCTGGAGTCGTACGTGAAGCCGGCTTCCAGCAACTCGTCGAAGGCCCACAGGGTCGTGGGGCCGATGGAATAGCTGGGGGCCCGGTACCCCCGGACCTCCACCCCGGCCAGGTCCTCCAGGAGCCCCTTGGCCCGGCGGACGTCGTCGCGAAACGCCTCCCGGGTCAGCGTGGTCACCCGGCGGTGGCCGTACCCGTGGCAGGCGATCTCGTGGCCGGCCGCCGAGATCCGGCGCACGAGGCCCGGGCACCGCTCGGCCACCCATCCCAGCACGAAAAAGGTGGCCCGCACCCCGAACTCCGCGAGGACCTCGAGCACCCGGTCGGTATTGCGCTCGACCCGGAGCTCCCGGGCCTCCCAGGTCTCCGGGGGGCATACGGCCTCGAAGGCCGAGACGTGGAAGTAGTCCTCCACGTCCACGGTGAACGCGCTGGGGAACGAGGGCGAGGGCTGGGGCAACGAATCCGTCCTTGGCGACCGGGGCACAGGGCGAGGGGGCCGGCTACTTGATTCCCCGGACCTCCTCGTAGGTGGTCATGCCGTCCACGGCCTTGGTGAGGCCGTCCTCGATCAGGGTCCGAAATCCGTTGGCCCGCGCCGCCGCCGCGATCTCCTGGGCCGAGGCCCCGCCGAGGATCAGCTGGCGCATCTCGTCGTCCGGCACGAGGAGCTCGAACACCCCGATCCGGCCCCGGTACCCGGTGCCCCCGCAGGCCCGGCAGCCCACGGCCCGGTAGAGGTGGGGGTTTTCCCGGCCCGTGGCCCGGCGTAACTCCTCCTTGACGGGCTCCGGCGGGTCGAACGACTCCAGGCACTCCGGGCACAGCCGCCGCACCAGGCGCTGGCCCAGCACGGCGGCCAGGGCCGAGTAGAGCATGAACGGCGCCACCCCCTGCTCGAGCACGTGGGGAATCACGCCCAGTGTGTTGTTGAACACCATGCGGGCGAACACCAGGGTCCGGCCCAGGGCGGCCTCCACCACGGTGGAGAGGACCTCGGTGCTCGGCACCTCGCCCACCATGAGGTAGTCGAGATCCTGCTTCACGAGCGCCTTCAACCCCTGGGCGAAGGTGAGCCCGGCCCGCTCGTTGGGCTCCGCCTGGTTGATGTCCGCGAGCCGGTTCTTGATGGGATTTTCGTAGGTGAAGGTCACCCGGTGGGGGCTCTTGAGCGCGTTCAGGCTCGCGTAGATCGTGGAGGTCTTCCCGCTGTCGGGCGGCCCCACCACGAGCACCAGCCCCCGCTCGGCCGAGATGACCCGGCGGTACGTCTCGAGCATCTCGGGGGTCATGCCGAGGTTCTCGAGCCGGAGCTCCTCCTTGGAGAAGGGCTGCTGAAACGTCAGGACCACCTGCTCGCCGTTTCGCACCGGGAAGGTGGCCACGTCCACGTCGTAGAACTGGTCCTCGCTGCGCACCCGGAAGTACCCCTCCTGGGGCAGGCGCCGCTGGAGGATGTCCATCCCGCTCAGGATTTTGAGCCGGTTCACGATGTTCTGGGCGTACTCCTTCGGGGGGGTCACCAGGGTCTCCAGGTGGCTGTTCACCCGCAGCTTCACCTGGACGGCCGACTCCTCGGGCACGATGTGCACGTGGGTGGCCTTCTTGTCGAGGGCCGCCAGGAGCACCGAGTTCACGATCTTGACGATCGGGGCCTCCGAGGCCGACTCGAGGGCGTCCTCCAGGTTCTCCTCGGCGGTCCGCTGGAACTCCTGGGGCGTGATGATCTCCAGTTCCCGCTGGGCCTTGAGGTCGAGGGCATCCTCCCACTTCTCCGATTTGGGGAAGAGCTCCCGGAGTTTTTGCTTGATGCCGTACATGGACGAAACCACCGGCGCCACCCGAAGCCCCGTCATGAACCGCAGTTCGTCGATGACCCGGTAGTCCTGGGGGTTGGCCATGGCCACCGTGAGCGTTTTCTCGTCCCGCTCCACCGGCACCACGTAGTTCTTCTTCATGAACCGTTCGGACACGAGCTCCACGAGTTCCCGGGGCACCTGGTACTTGGCCAGGTTGATGGCGGGGACGGCGAGCTGGCGGGACAGGAGGTACTCCAGGTCCTCCTCGGTCACGTAGCCCTTCTTGATCAGGATGGAGCCCAGCCGCTCGCCGGTGCGGCGCTGGTCGGCCATGGCCTCGGCCAACTGCTCGCTCGTGATGATCTTGAACTCGATCAGGAGCTGTCCGAGCCTTTTTCGCATGGTGCCAGCCTCTCTACGCTGGGCGGCGAGGCGGCTGGTCGGCGCGGCGGCCAAACCCCGGCCGAACCGGAGGACCGCGGCCAATCCTCACCTTCGTCGCAAGACATGGCGATCCCCCCCTCTCCCCTACCCCTCGGCCGCCTCCTCGTCGGGGGGCGGCGCGTCGGCCGGCCCGTCCTCTTCGTCCGGAGCGAACCCTTCCTCCTCGTACGGCCCATCCTCGCCGACCCGGCCGGCCGGGCGGAAGGTCTCGAACACGGCCCGGTGCTGGCGGTAGAGGAAGTCCACCACCCGCAGCAGATCCTCGCGCAGGTGCTCCATGGCCTCCCGATGGGCCGCGAAGGAAAGCCCGTTGGGCGGGGGTTTTTCCAGGAAGGCGCTGGCGCCCGCCTCCAGGACCCGCCGCCGCACGGGCGAGAGGTCCACGTCGCTCAGGTACACCAGGGGCACGTGGGGGAACCCCTCGGCCAGGTACCGCACGGTTTCCCGTTCGGCCCCGTTCGGCCCGCTGCCCACCACCGCCACCGAGAACCAGCCCGCCGATCCCTCCTCGGCGAGCGCCTCTTCCAGGGCCTCCAGGCTCTCGAATTCGTCGTACGCGACCCCGTAGGCCTCGAACCACTCGCAGGCCTCGTTTCGGACGCGGGGATCCGGGTCGAACAGGAACACCTTGGGCTCCGGGAACTCCCACTCGCCCCCCAGAAGGCCCCTCCGGGCCTCCTCCAGGAGCCGCATCCGGCGCTTCCACTGTTCCTTGAGCCGGGCGAGCCTCTCGTTGAACTCGGCCTCCCGCCTCTCCACCTCGGCGAGCCGGCGGCGAAGCTCCTGCTCCAAGGAGGCGAGGGCCTGCTGCTTCTGCTTGAGCTTCGCCAGGACGGCCGGGTTCGCGCCGGGGCCCGGGGCGGCCCGGGAAAACCCGGACGCCACGGCCGTGACCTGGGCCTCGAGCCGGTCGAGCCGGCGCCGGAGGTCCTCGTCGTCCTTGGCCTCCTGCGTCGGGGGGGCCTTCCGGCCCTCCTGGTCCCGCCGCACCTGCTCGGCCACCTCCCGGATCAGGGCCGGGCCCAGCTCCCGCTGGTCTTCCACGTACCCGTGCAGCAGGGCCGCGTCGCAGAGCACATTCACAAGCCGCGGGATCCCGCCCGTGGCCTCGTGGATGATCGGGATCACCTCGGTCGGGAACACGGGGGCCCGCTCGGGGTCGGTCACCACGCGGCTCAGGCGGTGGTGGATGTACTCCCCCACCTCGCCGACGCTCAGGGGGCCCAGGTGGTAACGCACCGTGATCCGCTGGCGCAGCTGCTCGAGCTCGGGGCTGTCGATGAGGTCCCGGAGCCCCGGCTGGCCCGCCAGCACCAGGTGCAGGAGCTTCACCTTCTCGGTCTCCAGGTTCGAGAGCATCCGGAGGCCCTCGAGGGTGGAGACCGCCAGGTTCTGGGCCTCGTCCACGATCACGACGCAGTTTCGGCCCTCGCGGTAGCGGGCGATCAGGAACTCGTTCAGGGTGCTCAGGAGCGCCGTTTTGGAAAGGCCCCGGGGGTTCAGGCCAAAATCCTCGAGGATGAGCTCCAGCAGTTCCTTGTAGCTCACCCGGGTGTTCGTCACCTGGCTCAGGACCAACGAGTCCCCGAGGTTCCGGACCAGGGTTCGCAGGAGGGTGGTCTTCCCGGCCCCCACCTCCCCCGTGACCATGACGAACCCGCTGCGGGACTCCACCCCGTAGGTCAGGTGGGCCAGGGCTTCCCGGTGGTTCTTACTCAGGTAGAGAAAGTCCGGGTCCGGGGTCAGGGAGAAGGGTCGTCCCGACAGCCCGTAGAACTCGGTGTACATGCCGCGTCACCCCGCGCCGGAGCTACTTGGCGCCCTTGCCGAACAGGACCACCTTGACGGTCTCGAGGATGATGGAGAGGTCCATCCAGAACCCCATCCGCTTGATGTAGTACAGATCGTACCGGAGCTTCTCCAGGGCGTCCTCCTTGGTGGAGCCGTAACTGTACTTCACCTGGGCGAGCCCGGTCACCCCCGGCTTCACGGTGTGGCGCTGGACGTAGTAGGGGATCTCCCGGGCGAGCTGCTCCACGAAAAACGGCCGCTCCGGCCGGGGGCCCACGAAGCTCATCTCCCCCTTGAGCACGTTGATGAGCTGGGGGATCTCGTCGATCCGGGTCTTGCGGATGATCCGGCCCACCCGGGTGACCCGGTCGTCCTTGTCCCGGGCCCACACCGGGCCGGTGTGGGCCTCGGCGTCGGTGCGCATGGACCGGAATTTCAGGACCTCGAACCGCCGGCCCCGCTCCCCCACCCGCTCCTGGCGGAAGAACACCGGCCCCGGGGAGTCGAGCTTGATGGCCAAGGGCACCACGGCCCAGATGGGGGCGGAGAGCACGAGCCCCAGGAGGCTCGCCGTGAAGTCCACGACCCGCTTGATGAGGAGCACCACCGGGTGCTTCGAGAACCCCTCCGAGAAGATGAGCTGGCTCGGCCGCAGGTGCTCCACCAGCATCTTCCCGGTGAGCTCCTCGTAGAAGGCCACCCCGTCCAGTACCGGCTTTCCGGAGAGCCGAAGCTCCAGGAGCTCCCGCACCGGGAACTTCCCCCGCCGCTCCCCGATGGCCACCACCACCCGGTCCACGTCGCTCCGCCGGGCCACCTCGAGGAGATCCTCGAACCCGCCCAGAACCCGGGGCAGCCCGTCCCGCCCCCTGGCCTCGTCCGGGTCGGCCGCGAGGCATCCCACCACGTGGAACCCGAGAGTCTTACGGGCCTGGGTCTCCCGGTACACCTTGCGGGCCAGGTCGCCCGCCCCCACGAGCAGGATGCCCACGGAGAGGCCCCGGCTCGACAAGACCGCCGTGTACGCGAGGCGCCACAGCACCACCACCCCGATCACGATCCCCACGAACAGGACGAAGATGCCCCGGCCCAGGATGAGATCGGGGTACAGGTAGTAGGCGAACGCGAGCAGGATGCTCGCAACCCCCAGGGCCTGCAGAAGCCGCACCATGAGCTCCCGGCGGCTGTTCAGCACCCGGAGCTCGTAGAGGTCGTGGTAGTAGAACGACACCTGGGTCACGAGCACCACGGCCCCGACCCGCAGCCACTCGAAGGGGTCGTTCAAGAGAAACCGCACGTCGCCGCCGAACCGCAGGGCCATCGCGGCCAGCACCGCGGCGAGGATCAGGACGTCCTCCACCGCAAAGAGCGTGAAGTGGCGAAGCGTCAGGGTCCGACGCATCGGCTCTCCCCCGGGGCGTTCCCGCGCGGGTCAGTAGTACTTGTAGTAGTAATAGCCGGCCCCTCCGTACCCGTACCCGTAGCCGCTCCGAAGGCTCTCCACCCGGTTTAGCACCGTGCCGAGGAGCTTCTCCCGGGGCACGGCGTCCACCGCCTGCTTCACGAGCCCCCGGTGGGTCTTGTGGGCCCGGACCACCAGGAGGATGCCGTCCACCGCGTCGGCCACGAAGTTCACGTCGCTGATGGGGTGGAGCGGCGGGGTGTCGAGGATGATGTAGTCGTACTCCGTGCGCACCCGGGCGATGAAATCCTCGAACTCGGGGCTCGCCAGGAGCTCGGCCGGGTGGCCGTCGACGGCGCCGGCCGTGATGACCGAAAGCCCGTAGAACGGGGTCGTCCGCACCACCTCCTCCAGGGCCGCCCGGCCGTGGAGGAGGTCCCCCAGGCCCGGGGTGCCGGGGAGCCCCAGGAGCCGGTGGATCCGGGGGCGCCGGAGGTCGGCGTCCACGAGGAGCACGGCCTTCGTGGCGTCCTGGGCGAGCACCGCGGCCAGGTTCGCCGCCGTGACGCTCTTTCCCTCCCCCTTGAACGCGCTCGTGATCACCAGGGTCTGGATCCGGCCGTCCAGGTTCGCCCGCTCGATGCGGCTCCGAAGGCCCCGGTACTGCTCGGCGATCACCGACATCGGCTTGTGGAGCGCCACCACGTGGGGGTCCACCCCCTTGAGGTTCTCGGGATCGGGGGCCTGGGTCACCACCACGCCGGACCGCCGGCGGCGCCGGACGGGCCGGCCCGGAACGCCGGCCGCGGGGGGCTCAGGAGCCGCCACCGCGGCCTCGGCCGCCACCGCCGGCCCCGGCTCCAGGGCTCCTTCCTTTCCCGCCTTCTCCAACGCCTTGAGGATCTTGCTCATCCGTCTCCTCGCTTCGATTGGCCCGGACGTCACCAGGCCGCGCTCAACTGGGCCGTGACCCGGTTTTCGTGGTAGTCGTCCTGCGGGAGGTCGTCGTAGCGTTCCCGGTCGTGGGTGAGGCTCACCCGGACCGACCAGACGCGGCCCCAGGCCCACCGCACGAACCCGTTCCAGCGATGGCGGCGGAAGCGGTCTTCGGCCGCGTCGGACATCCGCCGGGAGAATCGGTAGCCGGCGCCCCAGAACCCGCCCCGGCCGACGCCCGCCGACAGGTCGGCTCCGGCCGAGGCTTCCCAGTAGTCGTCGTCGGCCGCGCCCGCCCCGTCCACCCGGGTCTCCGCGTCCACCACCGAGGCGGAAACCCGCGAGGTGAGCCGCCGGCCCCACCGGGTGGACAGCGCCCCGCTGGCCCGGCGGGTCTTGGTGAGCTGGGTGAACTCCGTGCGCGACGAGGCCGGCTCGTAGGACCACCCCTGGGACACCCCGATCGTGCCCGAAGTGTACTCCGAAAACCGGTGGCTTGCGTCGAGCCCCCAGGTCACGGACCGCTCGTCCCCGCCCTCGTCGGGCCGCACCCACTGGTACCCCACCCGAGCCGAGGTGGTCGTGCGGGCCGACCACGACCGGCTCAGGCTCACCGAAACCCCGTGGCTCCAGTACCGGTCCCCCTCGTCCGGCAACCCCCGGTCCACCGCGTAGGACACGCCCACCGTGGTCGGCCGCGGGTCGGCCAGGGGCAGGAACGTCCGGCTCCATCCGACCGTCCCGCTGTGGTTGTCCCGGCGCTCCCCCGTGCTCACCTCCTCGGTACGGCCGAACCCGTACCCCAGGCTCCATCGCCCGGCCCGACCCCCGCCCCAGCCGAGGCCGGCCGAGGCCCGGTGCGACCGGGTGTCCTCTCCCTCGGCGTCGTCCGAGACGTAGTTGCGGTACGAAAACCCGTAGGAGGCGTTGTGGGTGGCCGAGGCCCCGAGGCGCCAGGTGTACCCGGCCGAAAGCGCGTACTCGTCGGACCGGTTCCGGAACCCCGCCGCCACCCCGGTGGGCCCGCCGCCGAATCCCTCCTCCAGATTCTGGCTGACGTGGCCGTTCACGTACGTGGTGACCCGGGGCGAGGCGATCCACCGCACCCCACCGGCCAGCGCATGGGTCGTGGTGTTCTCATCGGACACCGCGGAGCTTTCGTAAAGCCCCGTGCTCAGGCGGTAATCAAGTGATCCGAGGAGCCGCGGGGACCGCCGCTCCCAGCCGAGCCCGAGGGAACCGTCGGCCCACCAGGCGTCCCGCCGCTCCCGATCCTGGTCCAGGTTGTCGGTGTAGGTGAGCCCCACCCCGGCCGAGAGCCGCCAGCGCGACACCGCGCCCGTCGGGAGGAGCCCCTCCACCCCGGTCTCGTAGCCCCCGTAGTCCAGGAACTCCCGATAGCGGGTGAGCTGCCGCTCGAACGGATCCGGCTCGGCCGGCTCCGCCGCCGGCGCCGCCGAGGCCGTCAAAGCCCCCACCAGGGCGAGGATTCCCGCGGCCCGGATCATGGCACCACGATCACGTCACCGGGCCGGAGCACGAAATCCCCCTCACCCCTCTTGAGGATGGCCCCCGCGTCCACCGGGGTGCGGGTCTCCTTGCCGTCCACCCACCGGATGAGCATCACGCTGTCGGTGTCCGCAAACTCCTGGAACCCCCCGGCCATGGCCAGGACCTGGAGGAAGGTCTTGGGGCTTCGGAGCTTCATGGCGCCGGGGCTGTTCACCCGCCCCAGGAGGTAGATGGTGTAGCTGTTGATCTCCACCAGGCTCACCGTGACCACGGGGTCGGTGTAGTACTCCTTCAGCCGGGCCGTGAGCTCCTCGGTCAGCCCCTGGAGCGTCAGGCCCTCGACGAACATCTCCCCCACCAGGGGCAGGGTGATCCGGCCGTCGGGCCGCACCCACACCTGTCGGGACACGTCCGGGTTCTTCCACACCTGGATGTCGAGGACGTCCTCGATGCCGATCCGGTACGGGGGCCGCTCCACCACGACGTCCGCGGCACCCCACGCCGTCGCCGCCCCCAGAAGCACGATTCCCACCACCGCCGTCCACACCCGGCCCATCGCTTCCTCCTCTCCCGGTTCGGCCTACTCCAGGCCGGTTTCCCGAATCTTGTACAGGAGCGCCTTGTAACTGATGTCCAAAAGCTCCGCGGCCTTTTTGCGGTTCCACCGGGTATGCTCGAGCACCTTCTCGAGCACCCGACGCTCGGCCTCCCGGGCCGCCTCCCGCGACACGTCCTTCAGGGTGCGGCCCTCGTATTCCGAAAAATCCGGCACCTCGTCGGCCGGTGCCGCGTCCGCGGACTGCGCGGCCTGGCGCCGGTGGTAGCGCATCTCCTGGCGAACCCCCTCTAGATCGCCCACGATCACGATGCGTTTGACGTAGTTTTCGAGCTCGCGCACGTTGCCGGGCCAGTGGTACTCCTTCATTTCCTCCAGGAGTTCCGCCGGGATCTGCACCCCGGGCCGGCCGTACTGCTTGGCGAACCTCCGGCAGAACTGGTCGGCCAGGTACGGGATCTCGTCGGCCCGCTCCCGCAGGGGCGGCAGCACGATGCTCACCACGTTGAGCCGGTAGTACAGATCGGTGCGGAAGCGCTTCTGGCGGACCTCCTCCTCGATGTCCCGGTTCGTGGCCGCCACCACCCGCACGTCCACGGGGATCGGGCCCTTGCCGCCGAGGCGGGACACCTCGTGGTCCTGGAGCACGTGGAGCAGCTTCGCCTGCAGGTCCACGTGCATCTCGGTGATCTCGTCGAGGAACACGGTGCCCCCGTCCGCGTACTCGAATTTGCCCTTCTTCGTGCGGTGGGCCCCCGTGAAGGCCCCCTCCTCGTACCCGAACAGTTCGCTCTCCAGGAGGTTTCGGGGAAGGGCCGCGCAGTTCACCTTGACGAAGGGCGCCTTGGCCCGGCTCGAGCCCTCGTAGATCGCTCGGGCGAGCAGATCTTTCCCCGTGCCGCTCTCCCCCCGGATGAGCACGGGGATGTCGGTGTCGGCGATCCGGTCCACGATCGCCTGCACCTCCCGCATCCGCCGGCTGTGGCCGAACAGGAGCTGGTAGGCCCCTCCGGTGGCGAGTCGGTTGCGAAGGGTTCGCACCTCGGCCTCGAGCCGGATCCGGTCCCGGAGCCGCACCAGGGCCGCGTCGAGGGCGTCGGGCTCACAGGGTTTCTCCAGAACCTCGAACGCCCCCAGTCGCATGCACTCCACCACGGCGTTCACGTCGCGCCGGCCGAGGAGCATAAGCACCAGGGCCTCGAACCCCTCGGTGCGCACCGTGGTGAGCACGGACCGGCCGTCCATGTCCGGGAGGCTCATGTCCACGAACACCGCGTCGGGCCGCAGCCTCTCCACCATGTCCAGGCCGTCTCGCCCGTTCGTGGCGTGATACACCCGGAACCCGTCGTTCTGGCAGGCGGTCCGAAGGTGGTCCGCGGTGAGGCCGTCGCCCTCGATGACCAGGATGCAGGGATTCATGTCGTGAGAGTTTGCTCGGAAAGGTGGGGGCCCGAAACACCAAACGAGGGCCGAGTCTGCAATACGCATGCCAGGAGGCGGGACCCGAGCAGGGAGGAACCGCTATCCGCCCACGGTCCCCCGGGGGCCCTCCACCCCGGCAACCCGGCGCGTCCCGCCGGGTTTGGAGGCCCGCAGCGGCTCGTCCCGCACGGTTCCCGGCCCGAAGGCGGCCGGCGGAAACGAAGCGCCCCGGCAGGGAACCAAAGTTCCCAACCGGGGCGGAGGTGGCGGAAATGGATGTTTGTGTTACAGGGTGGGAAAACTTTTTCCCTCGACCCCGGAGCGACGGTCGGCGATGCGTCGGTCACCCCGGGCCGGAGGCGGTCAGGGGTTTGCCTTGGGCGCCCCCTCCAGGATCTCGGCGGCCTCGATCACCACGGGTTCCTTCGGCACATCCCGGAACCCGCGGACGGTAGCCGTGGGCACCGCGGCGATGGTGTCCACCACGTCCATGCCCTCCACCACCCGGCCGAACACGGCGTAGCCGTACCCCCGGGGCGTCTCGTCCCGGTGGTCCAGGAAAAGATTGTCCTTGAGGTTCACGAAAAACTGGGAGGTCGCGCTGTCCACGACCATGGTGCGGGCCATGGCGACGGTGCCCCGCCGGTTCGAGAGCCCGTTGGTGGCCTCGTTGGGGATCGGCGGATGGGTGGGCTTGGGCTGGAGATCCG
>NZ_BAAHFQ010000045.1:0-23380 GCF_054681715.1 Deferrisoma sp. | reverse complement strand
GTCGCTGGAGCTCCACAAGTCGCGCAAGCACATGGAGCCCCTGATGGTGACCTTCCCGCCGATGGAGAAGAAGGACATGGTGTTCTACTCCCACGACGGGGAGGAGTTCATCCACGTGCTCGAGGGGGAGATCGAGTTCCGTACCCCCGACGAGGTGCGCACCCTCAAGCCCGGCGACAGCCTCTACTTCGAGTCCGACGTGTCCCACGCGTTCCGGGCGCTGGGAGACAAGGAGGCGCGGGCCCTGGTGGTGGTCTACACGGGCGAGCGGAGGTAGGCCGTGATCGAGATCCGGTTCCACGGGCGCGGGGGGCAGGGGGCCGTGGTCGCGAGCAACATCCTGGCCGCGGCGTGTTTCCTCGAGGGCAAATACGTGCAGGCGTTTCCGGCCTTCGGGGTCGAGCGCCGGGGGGCGCCCGTGGAGGCCTACATCCGGGTGGACGCACAGAAGATCCATCTGCGCACCAACGTGTACACCCCGGATCACGTGGTGGTGCTTGATCCCACCCTGATCGAGGTGGTGGACGTGACCCGGGGCTTGAAGCCCGGGGGCACCCTCCTCCTGAACACCGAACGGCCCCCCGGTGCCTATCCCAAATTTGCGCCGTTCCGGGTCGCCACGGTGGACGCGAGCCGCATCGCGCTGCGCCACCGCCTGGGGTCCCGCACCCATCCCATCGTGAACACCGCGATCCTCGGGGCGTTCGCCCGGGCCACCGGCATCGTGTCGCTCGAGGCCGTGTGCGAGGCGATACGCGAAGAGGTGCCGTCCCACCAGGAAGCCAACATCGACGCCGCCCGGGAGGCCTACGAGTCGGTGTGCCTCCCCGAGGCCGGCGCGGAGGCTGCCCCATGAGCCCTGTGACGTTTCGCTCCGCCCGGGACCTGCCCCCCATGTCCCGGTCGGCCGACACCATGCTCTGGAACCGCACGGGTTCCTGGCGGTTCCTGAGGCCCCGGTACCAGGACAAGATCGCCCCGTGCGCCGAGGCCTGCCCGGCGGCCGAGGACATCGCCCGGGTCCAGATGCTCTTGGGCCAGGGGGATTTCGAGGGGGCGTGGCTCCGGATCCGCGAGGAGAATCCCTTGCCGGGGGTGTGCGGCCGGGTGTGCTACCACCCCTGCGAGACGGCCTGCAACCGGGGGGAGTACGACGAGGCGGTGAGCGTCAACTCCCTGGAGCGGTTCCTGGCCGACCACGCCTGGAAGCTGGGGCTGGTCCCGCCGCCCTTGGACCTGCCGGCCTCCGGCGGGCGGGTGGCCGTGGTGGGGGCCGGCCCCGCGGGGCTAGCGGCCGCCTACTTCCTGCGACGGTTCGGCCACGACGTGGACCTGTTCGACGCCCGGGAGGAGCCCGGGGGGCTCCTGCGCTACGGCATCCCCGAGTACCGCCTGCCGCTGGATGCCCTGGCCTGGGAGGTGGGGCTGATCCTGGACGACGGGGTGCGGTTCCACGGCGGCCGGAAGCTGGGCGACACCCTCGGGTGGGACGACCTCACCGGGTACGACGCGGTGTTCCTGGCCGTGGGGGCCTGGGCCCCGGCCCCGCTCGGGGCCGAGGGCGAGGAGCACGCGGCCGACGGCCTGGGCCTCCTGGAGGCGATCCGCCGGGGCGAGCGGCCCGAGATCCGGGGCAAGGTGGCGGTGATCGGGGGCGGGAACACGGCCATGGACGTGGCCCGGTCGCTCCTTCGGTTGGGGGCCGAGCCGGTGGTGTACTACCGCCGCCGGCTCCAGGACATGCCGGCCCTGCCCGACGAGATCGAGGAGGCCCGGGAGGAGGGCATCCCGTTCCAGACGCTCCTGGCCCCGAAGCGGATCGAGCCCCTGGAGGGCGGCGGGTACCGGCTGGTGCTCGCCACCATGATGGCCCTCGAGGAGGAAGAGGGGGGCCGGGCCCGGGTGGTGCCCTCGGGGCACCCGGACGTGGAGGTGGAGGTGGCCGCCGTGGTGACCGCCATCGGGGCCCGGCCCTCGGAGGGGGTGCCCCCCGAGGTGGCCGGCGGGGACGGGCTCCTGGTGGAGGGGCTCCACCTCAAGCGCATCGCGCCCAAGGGCGAGTGGGCCGAGCGGCCCCCCGTGTACGTGGGGGGCGACCTGGTGAACGACCGGAAGGCCGTCGTGACGGCGATCGCCTCGGGCAAGGAGGCGGCCCTCGTCATCGACGCCCGGCTCCGGGGCCGGGACCCGGCCGAGATCTGGCCCGAGATCCGGATCGGCCGCAAGGGCGGGGTGTCGGCCAACCGGTACCGCGGCGGCGACCGCACGGCCCAGCAGGACCACGTCGTGCGCTACGACGAGCTCAACACGATCTACTTCGAGTACCAGGAGCGGCGGGAGCGGCCCCGCATCACCCTGGAGGAGCGGCGCACCGGGTTCGACGAGGTGAAGATGCGGATCTCCGCCTCGATGGCCCTGCGGGAGTCGGAGCGGTGCTTCCACTGCGGGCAGTGCGACCAGTGCGACAACTGCTACCTCTTCTGCCCCGACGTCTCGGTGCTCCGGGACCTCCGGGCCGGGTCCCGGGAGATCAACTACGACTACTGCAAGGGGTGCGGCGTGTGCGTGGTGGAGTGCCCGCGCAACGCCATGGTCCTGGAGGAGGAGCCCCGATGAGGCGGGTGTTGGAGGGGAGCCACGCCGTAAGCCACGCCGTGGAGTTGGCCCGGGTCCAGGTGATCAGCGCCTATCCCATCACGCCCCAGACCCACATCGTGGAACGGTTGGCCGAACTCGTGGCCGACGGGGTGCTGGACGCCCGGTTCATCCGGGTGGAGAGCGAGCACTCGGCCATGGCGGCCGTCATCGGGGCGGCCTCGGCCGGGGCCCGGTCGTTCACCGCGAGCTCGAGCCACGGGCTCGCGCTCATGCACGAGATGCTCCACTGGGCGGCCGGGGCGCGGCTCCCCATCGTGATGGCCGAGGTGAACCGGGCCATGGGGCCGGGGTGGAACATCTGGGCCGACCAGACCGACAGCCTGTCCCAGCGCGACACGGGGTGGATGCAGCTGTACTGCGAGGACGTCCAGGAGGTGCTCGACACGATCCTGATCGCGTACAAGCTGGCCGAGCGGGTGAGCCTGCCGGCCATGGTGGTGATGGACGCGTTTTTCCTCTCCCACACCTACGAGCCGGTGGAGGTGCCCGACCAGGAGGCCGTGGACGCGTTCCTGCCCCCCTGGGAGCCCCAGGAGATCCTCGACCCCCGCGACCCCCACGCCTTCAACCAGCTCGCGAGCCCCGAGTACTACATGGAGTTCCGCTACAAGATCCAGGAGGCCATGGAAGGGGCGCTCGCGGCCCACGCCGAGATCGACGCCGAGTTCGGCGAGCGGTTCGGCCGCTCCTACGGGGCGGTGCGGGTGATCCCCTGCCGGGAGGGGGAGCGGGCCCCGCTGGCGCTCGTGACCACCGGCTCGGTCACGGGCACGGCCCGGGTGGCCCAGGCGGCCCTGCGGGAGAAGGGGGTCGAGTTCGACCTGGTGAAACTCAAGCTGTTCCGGCCGTTTCCCCACGAGGAGATCCGCCGGGTGCTCGGGGCCTACCCCCGGGTGGCCGTGATCGACCGGAACCTCTCGTTCGGCTCCGGCGGGATCTTCGCCGCGGAGATCCGGGCGGCCCTCGCGTTCCTGGCCGAGCGGCCCGCCGTGTACCCCTTCGTGGCCGGGTTGGGGGGCCGGGACATCACGCCCCAGACCATCGAGAACATCGTCCGGCGGGCCCTGGCGCCCGAGCCGCCCCGGGAGATCCTGTGGGAGGGGCTGAAGCTCTGACGCCGACCGGCGCCGAACCGAGCGGCCGGCGCGCCGGCCGAGGGAGAACGCCATGCCCATCGAACTGCCCGTGCACGAACGGATGTACTCGGGCCACCTCGCCTGCCCGGGGTGCGGGGCGGCCATCGCCATGCGGTTTCTTCTGAAGGGGCTGGGGGAGAAGGCCGTGATCTCGATTCCGGCCTGCTGCTGGTCGATCATTGCCGGCCCGTTCCCCTACACGGCGCTGCAGGTACCGATCCTGCACACGGCCTTCGAGACCGGGGGCGCCGTGGCGAGCGGCATCCGCGCCGCCCTGGACGCCCGGGGCGACACCGAAACCCAGGTGGTCACCTGGGCCGGGGACGGCGGGACCTTCGACATCGGGCTCCAGTCGCTTTCGGGGGCGGCGGAGCGAAACGAGAACATCCTCTACGTGTGCTACGACAACGAGGCCTACATGAACACCGGGGTCCAGAGCTCGGGGGCCACCCCCACAGGGGCCTGGACCACCACCACCCCGACGGGCTCGCCCAAACCCACCCGCAAGAAGGACATCATGCAGATCATGGCGGCCCACCGGATTCCCTACGCCGCCACGGCCTCCATCGCCTACCCCGAGGACATGGTGCGCAAGGTCCAGAAGGCCGTCTCGGTCAAGGGCACCAAGTTCCTGCACGTGTACGCCACCTGCCCCACGGGGTGGAAGGTGCCGAGCGAGATCGCGGTCAAACTCGCCCGTCTGGCGGTGCAGACCCGGATCTTCCCGCTCTACGAGGTGGAGGACGGGGTGCGCTACACGATCAACCTGGAGCCGGTGGGGTACCTGGTGGACGAGTACTACCGGATCCAGGGGCGCTTCAAGCACCTGACCCGGGATGACCTCGACCGGATCCAGGAGGAGGTGGACCGGAACTGGGAACGGCTCAAGGCCCTGGCCCGTCTGTCCTGAGCCCGCGGCATCCCCGGGCTTGCCCCGGTGCCCCCTTCGCGCATACCCTTGGGCCCTCCGCGGGAGGGCCCGTTTTCGTTGGAGGCCCCCGGCCTGGAACGCGGGCGGGGATGCCTGACCCGCAACGGGTGAGAGGCGCCCCAGCCTCCCAGCGGCGAACGGAGGCAGACCCCATGCGCATCGTCCGCTACGAGGATCCGGCCGGCAACGTGCGATACGGCAGGGAGGACCCGCCCGGGGTGGTGGAGGTCCTGGAGGGGGATCCCTTCACCGGGCTTCGCCCCACGTTTCGCACGGCCGACGTGCAGCGGTTCCTGGCGCCGATCGAGCCCGTGAACATCTACTGCGTGGGGCTGAACTACCGGGCCCACGCCCGGGAGGCGGGGCTCCCCATCCCGGGGGATCCGGTGATCTTCATGAAGCCCACGACCGCCGTGGTGGGGCCCGACCGGCCGATCCGGATCCCGGCCTGCTGCGCCCGGGGACCCGAGGTGGACTACGAGGGGGAGCTCGCCGTGGTGATCGGGCGAAAGGCCCGGGACGTGCCCGAGGAGCGGGCCCTGGACTTCGTGCTGGGCTACACCGTGGCCAACGACGTGTCGGCCCGGCGGTGGCAGAAGCACAACGGGGGGCAGTGGATCCGGGGGAAGTCCTTCGACACCTTCTGCCCCCTGGGGCCGGCGATCGTGACCCGCCAGGAGATCCCGGACCCCCAGCGCTTGCGGATCCGCACGGCCCTGAACGGCGAGCTCGTGCAGGACGGCACCACCGACGACATGATCTTTTCGGTGGCACGCATCGTGAGCTTCCTGAGCCGGGACACGACGCTTCTGCCGGGCACCGTGATCCTGACCGGCACCCCGCCGGGCGTGGGCTTCGCCCGGAATCCCCCGCTGTTCCTGAAGCCCGGGGACATCGTGAGCGTGGAGATCGAGGGGATCGGCCGGCTCACGAACCGGGTGACCGACGCCGACGGGGTGTGAGCCGCGCCGGCTGTCCCTAAGCCGCCCGGCCCGCAGAGGCGGAGGAAACACCAAACCCGTTCGTCAGCTAATCGACGGCACGGGCCGTTGGCAACGCGAGGTCAAGAGGGGACGCTCCGCCTCCCAGCTTCCCAGCCTCCAGCTTCCCAGCTTTCCAAGAGGAGATCCGACGTGAGCGAACAGCAGGCGAACGAACAGGCGGTGCGGGTCCAGGTGAACAAAGGGGACCTGTTCCGGGAGGAGATCTTCACCGACCTTCGGGCGGCGACGATCCGGCGGCTCGTTCCGATCAAGGCCGACGGATCGGACGACCCGGACCGGCAGCCCCTTTTCATGGGCGAAACCCAGATCCTGACCCCGGCCGGGCTTCTGCCGGTGCAGGCCCCCATCGAGGCCGACACGCTGGAGGAGGCCTGCGACAAGTTTCCCCAGGCCATCAACGACGCGGTGCAGCGGTTGGTGCGGGAGGTGCGGGAGGCTCAGCTTCGGGAGGCCTCTCGCATCGTGACCCCGGCCGAGGCCGGCATGGGCCTGGGGGCCGATCTGACCGGCGGGCTCCGGGGCGGCCCCGGGCCCCGGCCCGGGAGCAAGATCAAGCTGCCGTAAAGGCTGGGAAGCTGGAAGGCTCGGGGGGGCGGCGCTCGACCGCCTCAACCCTGCCGGCGGCGGCGGTAGTCGTCCTGGGCCCGCCAGGGATCGATGCCCTCCGGGGTGAGGGCCCAGAACGCCTCCAGCCGGTCGCGGAAGAACGCCCCGTCCGCCAGGGCGGCCTCGGCCGCCCGGCGGGCCGCCTCGCCCACGATACCCCGTTCGTGCAGGTACCGGTAGAGGAGTGCGAGCGCCTCCCGGATGGCGTCCATCTCCTCGTGGGTCGGGTACAGGGTGTTCACGATGTACCAGTTGCCCAGGTACTGGCGCACCAGGGTGGGGTCCTCGTCGGCGGGGCCGGTTTCCTTGCAGTCCACCACGAAATCCCTGAGATACCGGTCAGCATGATGGGCCAGGGCACCGGCCTCGATGGGCGGGCGCCCCAGTTCGTCCCGCAACCAGGCGGCAAATTCCTGCAGCAGTTCCGCGCACAGGGTGTCAAGCCGGACGAAATCGTCGGGCCCCTGGAGCAGAAACGGGTTCGCCGGCATCGGCCTCATCCGGAGACGAGGTAGAGGATCGTCACGGCCACGCTGAAGACCACCAGCACCCCGAGGAGACTCGGCAGGAGCGGAAACCGGTGCCGGCCCAGGGCCGCCGTGATCGTGGCCAGGTAGGCGTCGCGGTTCGGGCCCGAGATCATCCGCCGGTGGAACCAGTGGAGTCCCGCGCCCATGGCGAGGCTCGCCACCCCGAACACCACGGCCACCCACGAGTAGGGCTCCTTTTGGGCGATCCCGATCCAACCGAGGAGGAGCAGGGTCACCCCGCCCACGTAGAAGTGGTAGGTGATCAGGCGTCCGTCCAGGAGCGCCCGGTCGCGGTGGGTCATCTTCCGGTATCGCTCGAGCCACATGGGAAGGTCCTTTGGGTTGGTCGGCAAGCCGGGAGACAAGGGACCTGGGAAGCGCAATACCCCCGTGGCCGCCGCGCATCGGGGATGCCGCTTGCTCCGGCGCTTCTATACGCGATTCCGACTCGCGTTGTCACCCCCCGCCGGGCCGTCCGGCCTGACGGGTGCCCCCCCGGCTGTTGCCTCGCGTTGCATATGCGGACCACAGGTTCCCCAGTTCCGGCGTCGCTCCCGCCCCTTGGCCAGGGCTTCGGCGGGGTTAGGCCTCCGGGGCCTCCTCGGGAGGCGGGCGGTTCTTGGTCCAGGAGGGGTGGGTGATCCCGAACTTCTCGATCTTGTAGTGGATCGCCCGCTTGGTGATCCCCAGGAGCGCCGCCGCGTCTTTCTGCACCCACCGGGCCCGCTTGAGGGCCGCCAAGAGCACCTCCTTCTCCACCACCTCGAGGGGCACGCCCCCCCGGGGGAAGTAGAACCGGAACGCCTCCCCGTCCCACTCCCGGGGTACGGGCGCCGCGGTTTCCGGGAGCCCCAGGTCGTCGGCCGAGATCACCGGGCCGTCCGCGAGGAGCACGGCCCGCTCGATGGCGTTTCGGAGCTCCCGCACGTTGCCGGGCCAGGGATGTTTGCGCAGGGCGTCGAGGGCGTCGTCGCCGAACTCCACGGGGGGTTTCTTGAAGTCCGCGCAGAACTGGCGGGCGAAGTGCTGGGCCAGGAGCACCACGTCGTCCCCCCGGTCCCGCAGGGGCGGCAGGTGGATCGTGACCACGTTGAGCCGGTAGAACAGGTCCTCCCGGAACTTCCCCTGCTTCACCATCTCGGCCAGATCCCGGTGGGTGGCGGCGATGATCCGCACGTCCACCTCGAAGGGCTCCTCGCCGCCCAGCCGCTCGATCCGTCCGTCCTCGAGGGCCCGGAGGATCTTGGCCTGAGTGGCGAGACTCATGTCCCCGATCTCGTCGAGGAACAGGGTGCCCCCGTGGGCCCGCTCGAACCGGCCCACGCGGCGGCGGGCCGCGCCCGTGAAGGCGCCGCGCTCGTACCCGAACAGCTCGCTTTCCAGGAGCGTGTCGGGCACGGCGGCGCAGTTCACGGCCACGAACTCGCGCTCCCGGCGCGGGCCCATGGCGTGGATCGCGCCGGCCACGAGTTCTTTGCCGGTTCCGGTCTCCCCGGTGATGAGCACCGTGGTCTTGGCCGGTGCCACCTTCCGGGCCAGTTCCAGGGCCGCCCGGATGCCCGGGCTCTCCCCCACGATGTTCTCGGGCCGGTAGGGCTCCAGGAGGTGCTCGCGAAGCCCCCGCACCGTCTCGGCCAGGTCCCCCTGCACCAGGGCCCGCTCGATGCGGGCCTCCATCTCGTCGATGTCGAAGGGTTTCTCGATGAAATCCAGCGCCCCGAGCCGCAGGGCCCGCACGGCGGCCTCCATGGAGCCGTGGGCCGTCATCACGATCACCGGGGTGCGGGGTTGGTGCTCCCGCACCGCCTCGAGCACGGCGAAGCCGTCGGCCCCGGGAAGCCTGAGGTCCGTGACCACAAGGTCGAACGGCCGCGTTTCGATCACCCGAACCGCGGCGTCGCCCCGTTCGGCGGTGACGACCCGGTGGCCCCGGGCCCCGGCCGCGATGGCCAGGGCGTCGCGGAGCGCGGCGTGGTCTTCCACGATCAGGATCTCAGCCACCTCGCCCCTCCTCGGCCAGAACCGGCACCCTCACCACGAAACGGGTGCCCTGGCCCGGCGCGGACACGATGTCGAGCCCTCCCCCATGGGCGTCGAGGATCTTCTGGGCGGTGGGGATGCCGAGCCCCGATCCGCCCTCCTTCGTCGTGAAAAAGGGGTGGAACACCCGCCGGAGCACCTCGGGCTCCATCCCCGGGCCGTCGTCCTCGATCTCGATGCGGATGCGGCGGGCCGGGTGCTCCCCGAACTCCCTGAGGCCGGGCACGGGCACCGGGGCGTGTTCGGCCACGAGGGTGGGTGCGTCCTCCACGGAGAGCCGAACGGTCACGTGGCCCCCCGGCCCCGTGGCCTCGACCGCGTTGGCCAGGAGGTTCACGACGGCGTCCCGGAGTCGGTCCCGGTCGCCCCGGGTGGCGGGGAGGTCCTCGCCCACCTCCCACGACACGTGGGGCACCGCATCCGCGAACCGGGCCGCCACGGCGTCCCAGGCCTCGCGGCACAGGGCCGCGAGGTCCACGGGGCCGATCTCCAGCCGGACCGGCCGCACGAAGGCCAGGATCTCCCCCAGCTTGTGATTGGCCTCCAGGAGCTCCTCCTCGGCCCGGTCGAGGAACCCCGTCCCCTCCGGGTCGTGGTCGAGCCGGCGCCGGGCCAACCCCAGGAACAGCCGGATCCCGCCGAGGCGATTTCGGATCTCGTGGGCGAGCTGGGCCGCCACCTCCCCGAGGCTCGCGAGCCGGCTGCGGAGGGCCTCCCTCTCCCGCTCCTCTTCTACCAGCGTCAGATCCTTGAAGAAGATCGCCGAGCCCACGGGGGCCCCCTCCTCGTCCTCGACGCGCGATAGGCTGAACCCCACGAGCTCGCGGGTGCCGTCGGGCCGCTCCAGCTCGAGCTCCGCCCGGTCGGGCAGCGTGGCGCGCCCCAGGGCGTCAAGGAGCAGGTGCGCCAGCGCCGGGTAGGCGGCCAGGGCCTCCCGGCAGTCCCGCCCCCGGGCCGCCTCGGGCGCGATCCCCAGGATCTCGGCCGCCGGCCGGTTCCACAGGAGCACCGTCCCCGAGGCGTCCACGGCGATCACGCCGCAGCGCATGGCGGCAAGGATCCGGCTGGCGAGCGGTTCGGGCATGGGCGGGTCCGGGGTCGGGGACGAAACGGGTGCTCGGCTCCCTTCCATACCACGGAATCGGGACGGGCGACAGGGCCCGAGACGGCCCCCCGGCCAAAGACCGCAGACCGTCGACCGGAGACCGGCGCCCCTAGATCTGGTGGCACTCCTGGCAGAGTTGGGACCGGGGCCGGACGAACAGGCCCTTCTCGTCGGCCTCGTGGGGTGCGTGGCAGCCCGTGCACCGGTACTCCGCCCCGTCGGTGGGGAAGGCGCGGGACCCCGGGAACCGCTCCCCCCGGGCCGGGTCCACCGTGTGGGCGTGGTCCGAGAGGTCGTGGCAGGTGCGGCACAGGGCGTTCCCAGGGGTTCGAAGCTGGTGCTCCCGGTCGGCCCGGTGGGGGTCGTGACAGGTGGAACACCCGTCCGCCAGGGCCCCGTGGACCACGGGCTTCCCGGTCAGGACCTCGTGGCACTCGAGGCAGGGGGCGTTGGGCTCGGCGCCGGTCAGGAGCCCCGGCTCGGTGCCCCGGTGGGGGTTGTGGCAGACGAGACACCCCTCCTCCAGGGCGGGGTGAAGCTCCCCGGCTCCCTCCCGGGGGTCGTCGTGGCACTCGAGGCACAGGTCCGGGGGGGGCTGGGCCAGGAACCCCGGGCCCTCGCCCCCGTGGCCGGACATCCGGTGGCAGGTGGTGCAGTCCTCCTCGGCCGGGGGGTGTACGGCGAGGCCGGCGGCGGGACCCTTGTCGGCGTGGCACCGCAGGCACAGCGTCGGGCCGTCGCCCCGGAGCAACGCCTGTCCCGCGTCGCCGTGGGGATCGTGGCAGCCGGCGCACCGGTCCCGGGCCGGGGGGTGGGCTTTGGGGAGGCCCGCCGTGGGGTCGTCGTGGCACCCGAGGCACAGATCTCGCTGGGGCTGGGCCAGGGCGGCCCCGCCGAACCCCTCGTGGGGGCTGTGGCACCCGAGGCACCCGTCCTCGAGGGCGGGATGGGGCTCCTCCACCCCCTCGGCCGGATCGTCGTGGCAGCCGAGGCACAGGTCCGGCGGTTGGGCCTTGAGGTAGCTTGGCCCCCCCCGGCCGTGGGGATCGTGGCAGTTGGAGCAGGTCTCGGCGGCCGTGTGGAGGGTTTTCCCCGCCGTCAGGTCCGGCACCTCGTGGCACTCCCGGCAGGCGGCCCAGGGCGCGTCCCCCTTGGTGTAGCCGGGCCGGAACCCCCGGTGGGGGTCGTGGCACGACAGACAGCCCTCCTCCAGGGCCGGATGGGGCTCTTCCAGCCCCTCCGCGGGATCGTCGTGGCACTCGAGGCAGAGGTCCGGGGGGGCGGTGTCCAGGAATGCCCGCTTCGTGCCCCCATGGGCGCCGTGGCAGTCGGTGCAGGTCTCGGCCGCCGGGTGGCGGGCGCGGCCCTTCGGCACCTCGGCCTCCTCGTGGCAGGCGGCGCATACCTCCGGCTGGGGCCCCTTGAGGAACGCCGGCCGGTCCGACATGTGGGGGTCGTGGCAGGCGGTGCAGTTCCCTTCGGCCACCGGGTCGTGGAGCGTCGCCCCCTTGTCCCGCAGGTCCTTCTCGAACGAGTGGCACATGCGGCACCGGATGGCCGCGTCGGCGACGTGGACGCTTCGCTCGGCCCCCCCGCCGTGGCACACCGTGCATTTTCCCTTGGCCATGGGCGGGTGCAGCCGGCCCTTCACGAGCCGGTCCTCCGCCGACGTGTGCGGGGGGTGGCAGCTCCCACAGGCCCCGGGCGGGATTGAGAGGCCCCCGTGGAGAGCCGAGAGTTCCTCGTCCCCCCCGAGGTCGTGGCAACCGGCGCAGGAGGCCCGGGCCCGGTCCAGGTTGCCGTCGACGTGGGGGTCGTGGCAGGCCTGGCAGCCCTCCTCCAGGGCCGGGTGAACCGTGTTCCCCTGGTCGATCCCCTCGTGGCACTCGAGGCACTTGGGAGACGGATCGGCACCCAGGAGCCCCCGGTCGGTTCGGCCGTGGGGATCGTGGCAGTTCGTGCAGGCCGGGAGTTCCTCCCCGTGGCCGTGCTCGACCACGGGTCCGTGGCAGTTCAGGCACAGCCCTGGCACGGCCTCGACCAGGAGCCCCTCCGCGTCGCCGTGGGGGTCGTGGCAGGTGGAGCACGAGCGCTTGCCGAAGAGGGGGGGGTGAAGCGCTTTCCGATCCCCGGTGCCTTCGTCGTGGCAGTCGTGGCACTGGTCGGGCAGGGGCTTATGGAGTTCCTTGGGGTACCCCGAGTAGTGGGAATCGTGGCAGGCGGCGCAGCCCTCGTCGGCCAGGGCGGGGTGGGTGGTATCCGACACGTCCCGCTCCGGGTGGCAGGCCCGGCAGAGTTCGGATCCCGGCGCCTTTAGCAGCTTGGGGTCGTGGGCGGCATGGGGCTCGTGGCACCGGCCGCAGTTTGCGATGGCCTTTTGGAAATGGAAGGTCTCCTGGGCGGGCGTCTTGTTCTCGGGGTTTACGGAAACCACCACATGGCACGACAGGCAGACCCCCGGGTAGCCCCCGGCCGCCACCGCCATGCTCAGCCGGTCGTGGCAATCGACGCAGCGAGAGATGTCCCCGGCGTGAACCCGTGCCGGTCGAAAATCCGGGGGCACCGGTCGGGTCCCGTCGTCGAGGAACACCCGAAGCCGCTGGTCCCCGATCCGAAATTCGTTCAGGCCCGGTTCCAGGATCACGAAGATCTCGAACAGATCGCCCCAGTCGGCTTTGATGGTGTCCGAGGTCGTGCCGGATGCCGCACGAACCGACCACTTCACCGTCTCCCCCCGGGGGGCCGTACCCAGGATCAGAAGCGAAGCGTCGGAGAACACGGTTCGATCCGGGGGGGCGAGCACGCGCACCCCCGTCGCTCCGGCAGACCCGGCCGCTAGAAGGACCGCGAGCAGCGCGAGGCCTGCGGTCCAACGGCAAGCGGGTAACACGCGTCGGCGTTCCAAGAGGGCGTCTCGTCGGGTCCGTTGTGGGGTTGCGAAGAAAGACGAGTGACTTTAGCACCCAGGGGATCCCCCCTTCAATGGTCGCAGTGCCAGGCGTTTTTGCACACCCTGCGCGATATGGCTCACCTGTCCCCCGATCCGGCCCCTCTGGGGTCTCGTTTGAGCGGCGGCACGATTTGTGCTAATCAACCGGGCTCGCGCGGAACGTGTGTGCCGGACGCGCGAAGGGAAGGCTGGGACGAACGAAGTCGCGTGCACGAAGGAGAACAGGGAATGCCCGGTTGGAACAGGGGAGCGATCGGGGTGGCCGCGGCGCTGGCGCTCGTGGCGTGGGCGGGGATGGCCGGGGCCGCGATCAAGGTGCGAAAGCCCGTGCTGCTCGAACCGGAACCTGCGGCGCCCGCGGTGAAGCCGCGGCTCGGGGCCGGGGAGGACCAGCTCTTCGTGGGCAGCGTGATCTTCGCCCAGGGGGGCACGCTGGTGGCCGAGATCCCGGCTGGCGCCCGGAAGGGGGAGCGGTTCGTCGTGTTCGACGAGGGGCTGCGGCGGGCCGGGAAGGCGCGGGTGGACCGGGAGCTGGAGAAGGGCGTCTATCTGCTTCGGCCCCAGGGTTCGTTGCGGGCGGGCGTGGGGGCCAAGCTCGCCCGGGAATCGGAACGGGAGGCCGCCGCGCGGGTCGTCCGGACGAATCGGATCCCGGAGTACCTGGAGTTCCTGGAGCTGTTCCCGGACTCCAAGTACCGCGACCGGGTGGCCCGGGAGGTGTTCCGGCTCCGGATGAAGGAGGCCTACCCCACATTCCCCGGCACGACCCTGGAGGGGCGCCTCACCCTGGCCGAGACCCTGGACCGGAAGATCCCCCTGGGGCAGGTGCTCGTGAAGCTCGACCGGTTCATCATCGCCCGCACCGACGACACGGGGCGGTTCCGGATCGAGGGGATCCCGAGCCTGCCGGTGGGGGTGCGGGTGACGTTGGACATCAAGAGCGACCGGCTTCGGGCGGCTGAGGAGGTGTCCGTGGAACTGCCGGCCGAGAAGTTGGCCGATCTGAAGGCCGAGATCCCGGTCAAGGTGGCGCCCACGGTGCTCGCCGGCCAGGTCCTGGACGAGCGGGGCGCGCCGGTGGCGGGGGTGGAGGTGTGGACCTCGCCCTACACGATGGAGGCGCTCACCGACGAGGCCGGGGCGTTTCGCATTTCACGCCGGAAGGTCCTCGGAGCGGGGGGTGAGGCCGGTTCGGACCAGCCCCTGTTCGGGGGGCGGTACGAGGTCTACGCGTTCCGGCGGGGATACGCCGTGGGCCGGGCGGTGATCACGGCGGAGAGTTACCGGGAGAATGAGGTGCCGCCGATCCGGTTGGAACGGCTGGACCTGGTGGCGGAGCCCGTTCCGGAACTCGGCGTGGATCTGATCGAACACCTGGCCGTGGATCCGGGCGCCGTGGTTCCCGAGGGGGCCGGCCCCAGGCTCAACCCGTGAGGTGCGCTCGGATCTCGCATCGGCAAGAGAGGTGACCATGAGGCGCTTTCCCGCGATGGTGGTGTTGGCCGTGCTCGCCGCGTTTCTCTGGCTTCCCGCGTCGGCGCAGGAGGAGCCCTCCGCGGAGCCCGCGGCCGGGACGGAAGAGGCCCTTCCCAACGTTTCCCGGTTCGAACGGGAGGCGGGGGAGCCCGGGGTCTTGTCGGTCCTGTCCAGGCCCGAAGGGGCCCGGGTGTTCGTGGACGGCGAGGAGCGCGGCACGACCCCGGTGTACGTAAAGGACCTCTCCGACGGGGAGCACGAGGTCATCCTGTACCTCCCGGAGCAGGGCGCCGTGCGCCAGATCGTGGAGGGGGCGGGGGGGCGGATCTTCGTGGACTTCGAGGCCGAGGACAAGGTGGGCCTGGGGTTGGTGGTGGTCACCACCGATCCCCCGGATGCCCGGGTCGACGTGGACGGGAAGGGCGTGGGATTGGCCCCGCTGGAGATCCCCCTGGCGGCGGGGCGGCACGCGGTGCGGGCCGTGCGCGAGGGATACCGGCCGGCCGAGGAAGAGGTCCGGGTCGAGGCCGGGGGGCGGATCGAGGTGTCCTTGAAACTCCAGCCCGAGGACGGGGCGATCCTGGTGGTCACGAGCCCCGCGGGGGGATCGGTGTTCCTCGACGGGGAGCCGCGCGGGGTGGCCGACGGTCCGCTGCGGATCGCGCCGGTTCCCCCCGGAACCCACACGGTGCGGGTGGAACGGGAGGGCTTCGTGGCCTGGGAACGGCGCGACGTGGTGGTGGAGAGCGCCAAGACCGTGACCGTGCTCGCCGCGCTCGTGCCGGTCCGGACCGAAAGCACCGTGCGGCTCTTCACCGATCCCCCGGGCGCCCGGGTGTGGCTCGACGGCACGGAGCTCGGGGTGGCGGGCGAGGAGGGGCTCGGGTTCCGGGCCCCCAAGGGCACTCACCGGCTGCGCCTCGCCTTCGATCCGGCCGAAAAGCCCGGGTTCCTGCCCCTGGAGCTGACGGTGCAGTTCCGGGAGGACGTGGAGGACTTCCGGGAGCGGCCGTTCCGGCTGCGGCCGGTGGATGAAAACTACGCCACGGCCCAGACCCTGATCGAGCGGGGGCAGCTCGAGGAGGCCCTCGGGTTCCTGGGTCGGGTTCCCGCCGACCACCCGAGCTACCCCAAGGCCCGGGCCCAGATGGCCGAGATCCTCCAGCAACTGGGCCGGGAGCGCGAGATCCCGGCGGTGCTCGCCGAACTCGTGGCGGTGCCCGCGTTTTCCCAGAACCCGGTGCTGAACCTGGCCCTGGGGTACTGGTGCTGGGAGGCGGCCCGCACCGCGGGTGTGGGCGAGGCGGTGGAGCTCCTGCGGCAGGGGGCCGAGGCCCTGGAAAGGGCGGTCACGACCCCGGAGCTCTTCCCGCCCGACCACCGGGACCGCCTGGTGCTGCAGGCCTACTACTACCTCGGGGTGACGAGTGAGCGGCTGTTCGAGGAAACCGGGGAGGCGCGGTTCATCCAGAAGGGGGCCCAGGCGTGGCAGGTGTTCTTCGCGCGATTGGCCGAGAACCCGGATGCCCTGGGCGGCGAGTGGGTGGGGCGCGCGCAGCGTCACCGTCAGCATGTGGACTTTCTGGCGACGAAACTGGGCGGTTAGCCTGCTCGTCCTGGGCCTGGGGATCGCCTGCACCCAGGCCCCGGAGGGCGGGGCGGCCGTTTCGGCCCCGGACCCGGAGGTCCGGCTGTGCCGGGACGGATGGATGGGGGCCTACGCCCGCCGGAGCGACGAGGTGGCGGCGCTCCTCACCCGGGGGGCGGGATGGACCGCGCTGCGGGACGGCCGGCTGTACGACGCGCTCCAGGCGTTTTCGGCGACCGGCGCCCCGGGCCCGGGGCTCGTGCGCACGTACCTCGCGTTCGCCGACCTCTACGCGGCCCTCGACGGGCTCTTCCTGGAGACCGAGGCCCTCTATCTCGGCGAGGCGGCGGGGGCGGACCCCGCCCTGGAGGCCCGGCGGGGGTGGGTGGCCCTCCGCCGGGGCGACCGGGCGGTGGCCCGCCGGGCCTTCGGGGACGCGGCGGCCTCGCGGGGGGGCTACCTGAGGGTCCTGGGGCGAGCGGGGCTGGCCTATCTTGAGGGCGACGTGGATCGCCTGCGGCGGTTGACGCGGGAGGCCGGGTCCCCGGAGACGGAACAGGACCGGGTCATGGGGCTCGTGGCCTGCTACCTCTGGGGGGTGCCCTGCCCCACGGGGAATCGCAGCCCGTACGGCCAGGCCCTCGATGCGTTTCGCCAGGGCGACCTCGCCAGCGGGGTGCTGGCCCTGGAGATGGTGGACTTCAACCAGGTGGGCCGGGGCCCCGGGCCCGACCTCTACGTCTACGAGCTGCTCCGGCGGGGATTCGGGGGGCTGGCGGCCGAGGCCGCACGGCCGCTTCCGGCCCCCTTCTGGGCCGGGCTCGGGGCCGCCGCCCAGGGGAGGTGGGAGGACGCGGCGGCCTTGTTTGCGAAAACCCCGGTCCGGCAGGCGGTGGACATCTGGCTGTTCGGCCCGGTGGCCGGGCCGGGGGAGGCGCCGGGGCTCGCCCGGATCCGGGAGGGCGCCGCCCTGTACCGCCTGGGCCGGAAGGCGGACGCCATCGCCCGGTGGCGCGATGCGGTCCGCGAGGATCCCGGCCCCCTCGCCTTGGTCACGTTGGCGGCCGTGCAGACCGAACTGGGCGCCCCGGAGCCCCTGGGAGATCCGGTGGAGTCGGCCCGGGCCGCGCTGCGCACGGTGCGGTCCCTGCCCGAGCGGCTCGGGGAGGCCCCCGACGCGGCGACCCTCGCCGAGCTCTACCGGGTGCGCCAGGCCGAGGTGGCCCGGCTGGCCGCCCGGGTGTTCTGGGGCCGCGGGCTCGACCAGGAGGCCCTGGAGGCCCTCGACGGGGTCCACGACAAGGCCCAGGGGGCCCGACCCGATTTCCGGAACCCGGCGGCGTTTCTGGCGGACCTGGCGCGGGCCTACGCCAGGGCCGGGCAGTTCGCCCCGGCGGTGGGCATCCTGTTCGATCTGGCCCAGGAGTTCCCCAGCGCCCGGTTGGCCTACGAGAGTTTGAAGCGGCTCTACGCCTCCCGCACGGGCGGCGAGGTTCCGCCCCGCTGAGAGGCCGGCGGCGGAGGACCGAGGACCCATTCTAAGGGGAGTGATCCGTCCCATGATCCGCAGAAGTCTGGTGGCCGTCGCGATGGTCGGCCTTTCGGCCGTGGGGTGGGCGGGGATGCGCTACGCCGAGAGCACGCCGCCCTCCACCCTGAACCCCCTGCTCGCCCGCGACATGCCGAGCGTCCGGGCCTCGGAACTCGTGTACGAGGGGTTGATCACCCCGCCCGACGCGGGGGAGGTGAAGCCGCTTTTGGCCGAGTCCTGGGACCTTTCCCCCGACGGAACGACCGTGACGTTTCGCCTGAAGCGGGGGGTGCGGTGGCACGACGGCACCCCGTTTACGGCCCGGGACGTGGTGTTCACGGTGGAGGCCGGCAAGGATCCGGACAACGCGTCGCCCTTGCGGTCCCAGTTCGCGGCCTTCGCGTCGGTGGAGGCCCTCGACGACGCCACGGTACGGTTCCGGTTGGCCCGGCCGTCGGCCAACCCGATTCTCCTGTTCGACTTCCGGATCCTGCCGGCCCACCGGTTTTCCGGCACGACGCTGGGGGCCGGGGATCCCCAGGCCGTGGGAACCGGGCCGTTCCGGTTCGACGAGTGGTCGGCCGCCGGGGAGCTGCGGTTCGTGGCGAACCCCGAGTACCACCGGTCCGGGCAGCCGGGGCTGCGGCAGGTGGAGGCCGCCCCCGTGCCCGACGACAACATCCGCAACGAGCTGCTGCGCTACGGCGCCGTGGACCTGGTGCCGGTGGTCCGGCCCCGGGACATCCCCGTGCTGGAGGAGCTCTCCGGGGTGCGGCTGTACCCCTACAGCACCCTTTCCTACGCCTTCGTCGGGCTCAACTTCCGCAACCCGGTCCTGGCCGACGTGCGGGTGCGGCGGGCGATGGCCCGGGGGATCGACCGCCAGGCGATGCTGAAGGCCCATTACGGGGGGCGGGGCGTGGTGATCTCGGGGCCGTTTCCCCCGGCCTCGTGGGCGTACAATTTCGACGTGAAACCGTGGCCCCACGAGCCCGACGCGGCCGCGAGGCTCCTGGAGGAGGCGGGGCTGGTGGACGCCGACGGGGACGGCGTCCGGGAGAAGGACGGGGAGCCGGTGCGGCTGCGGCTCGTGTCGCTCGCGGCCGACGAGGCCCAGAAGGCCGTGGTCCTCGATCTGCAGCAGCAGTTCCGGCGCCTGGGGATCGCGGTGGAGGTGAAGTTCCTGGAACCCTCGGCCTGGCGCAAGGCCGTGTTCCAGGACCACGCGTTCGATCTGGTGCTCGCCGAGTGGACCTTCGACCACAGCGTCAACATCTACTCCCTGTTCCACTCGGCCGAGGCGGGCCCCGGACGGAACAACCTGGGGGCCTACGCCAACCCCGAGGTGGACCGGCTCCTGGAGCAGAGCCGCCGGGCCCCCAACTCCGAGGCCCTGCGGGCCGTGTACGGGGAACTGCACCGGGTGCTCCACGACGACCTCCCCTACCTGTTCCTCTGGAGCCTGAACCGGTACGCCGCCGTGGCCACCCGGATCGAGGGGGTCCGGATTCACCCCTTCTACTTTTTCTCCTACGTGGGGGCGTGGAAGGAACGGTGAGGGACCGCCCGGCCCTCGCCCTGGCCGGATGGGCGCTGCGCCAGGCGGCCGGGGGGCTTCTGGTGCTCCTGGGGACGAGTCTGCTCCTCTACGGCGTGCTGCGGGCCGCCCCGACCGGGACGATGGCCGAGCGGGTCGGGTCGGCGGGGGCCCCCGCGGCCGCGCCCGCGGGCCTTCCCGGGTACGGCGACTGGCTCGCGGGGGCGCTCCGGGGCGACCTGGGCCGGTCCACGGCCGTGCAGCGGGGCCGCCCCGTCACGGCCCTCATCCTCCCGGGGCTTCGCCGTTCCCTGGGGCTGGCCGGGACGGCCCTCCTCGTATCCACCCTCCTTTCGGCCGGGATCGCCCGGCTCGGGGCCGGCCGCCCCGCCGGGGCCGGCCTGGCCACCGCCGCCCACCTCGCCTCGGCCCTTCCCGTGTTCCTGCTCGTCTACGCCGTGACCGTGTTCGGGAACCGCCTCGTGGCCGCCGGGACCCGGGGGGGGTGGTGGGACCTCCCGGCCTGGTTTCCGTTCCCCAGCCGGGACCACTGGGTGCCCTGGGCGGTGGCCGTGGTCGTCTTGGCCGTGGGGGACGGGCTCCTGGCCGACCTCCTGGGCCGTATCCGGGCCGAGGTGCGGGCCGCCGGCCGGGTGGAACACCGGGTGGGAGCCCGGCTCCTGGGAATCCCCGAGGCCGCCGTGACCGTGCGGGAGACGCTGCCGGGGGTGGCGGCCCACCTCTCCCGGCGGGTGGCGTTCGTGCTCGGGTCCACCGTGATCCTCGAGGCGGCCCTGGGCTGGCCGGGGCTCGGGTACCTGACCTGGCGCGCGGCGGCCGAACGGGATCTCCCCCTGCTCCTCGGGTCGGCCGTGGTGCTGGCGGCCGTGGTCCGGCTCGCCGGGGTGGTGGCCGAGGCGGCCGGGCGGTGGGCCGACCCCCGGGTCGGGGAGACCGGGCGGTGAGGCCGGGAACCCGGTTTCCCCGGCGGACGTTCGGGGCGCGGGCCCTGCTGGTGGCCGGCTGCCTGTGCCTTCTCCCCACGGCCCTGGGGGCCGGGGCCGGGCTCCTGGGGTGGTTGCCCCACGACCCGACCGCGTTCGTCGCCCCGCCCCACGCCCCGCCGGGCCCGGGCCTCTGGCTGGGGGCCGACGCCCTGGGCCGGGATCTGCTGGCCCGGCTGGCCTCGGCCTCAGCCCGGTTCGCCGGGCCGGCGCTCCTGGCCGTCGCCACGGCCGCCGTGCTCGGGTCGGCCCTGGGGCTTGCCGAGGGGCTCCTGCCCCCGTTCTTCCGGGCCCTCGCCACGGGGGTGTCCCAGGCGGTGGACGGGGTGCCGAAGCTCGTGGCGGTGCTCCTGGTGGCCGCGGTCACGGGCAGCGACCTCGCCTGGATCATGGCCGCCGTCGGCGTTTCCTTCGCCCCCCAGGTGGCCGAGCCCATCCGCTCCAGCATGGAGAGGCTGCGGTCGCTTGCGTTCATCGAGGCGGCCCGCTCGCTGGGCGTGAGCGGTTGGCGGGTGGTGTTCGTGCACGTGCTGTGGGGCCACGGCCGCCGGGTGCTCCTGGCCCAGGCCACGAGCCTCCTGTCGTTCGCGGTGCTCGCGGAGGCGAGCCTGTCGTACCTGGGGGGCGAGCTGGGGGTGCAGGAACCGGCGGCGAGCTGGGGCAACATGCTGGCGCTCGCCCGGGACGGGGTGTTCCGGGGCCACTGGCTTCCGGTGGCCGCCCCGGCCGCCACCCTGGCCCTCACGCTCCTCGGGCTTCACCTCCTCGGGCGGGGGATCCTGGATCGGATCGAGGAGCGGCCGTGAGCGCGCCCCTGTTCGCCTGCCGCGATCTCGTCGTTCTTCTCGAAACCGGCCGGGCCCTTCGCCGGGCCCTCGACCGGGTCTCGATGGAACTCCGGCCGGGGGAGCCCTTCGGGCTCCTGGGGGAGTCCGGCTCGGGGAAGACGCTGCTGTTCCATTCCGTGCTCGGGCTTTCGGACGCCGCTCCGGGGATCGTGGGCGGTTCGGCCGAACTCCTCGGCCAGCCGCTGTTCCCCGAGATCGACCGGGCGGTGGCGTGGGAGCCGGGCCCTCCCGAAACCGTGCGCAAGGACGTGGCCGCGTGGAACCGCCGGCTTCGGCGCCGGGTGGCCCCCGTCCTGGGCCGGGACGTGGGTTTGGTGCCCCAGGACCCGGGGACGGCGTTCCCCCCGTACCTGACCGTGGGCGACCTGCTGGCGCGGGCCGTACGCCGCCGCGACCCGGGGCTCACCCGCGAGGAGGCCCGCCGACAGGGCATCGAACAGTTGGCGCGGGTGGGGATGTACCGGCCCGGGGAGGTGGCGACCCAGCACCCCTACCAGCTTTCGGGGGGCATGGTCCAGCGGCTCGCCCTGGCCCTGGCCCTGGCGCCGAGGCCGGCCCTGCTCGTGGCCGACGAGCCCACCACCGGGCTTGACGCCACCCTACGGCTCCGGGTGCTCCAGCTTCTCGCCCGGGCTCCGGCCGAAACCGGGACCACGCTCCTCCTCGTGACCCATGACACCGAGGCCGCGCGGCTCCTGTGCTGGCGGGTGGCCGTTCTGTGCGGGGGGCGCGTCGTGGAGGAGGGGCCGGTGGGCCGGGTGCTGAACCCCCGTTGGAGCCCCAAGCATCCGTACACCGAGATGCTTTTGGCGGCCGAGGCGGCACTGGCCGGGGGAGGCCGGCCGCCGGCCACCCGCGCGGGCGGGGCGGGGGAGGGGTGCCCCTTCGCGGGGCGGTGCTCCCGGGAGCAGGCGCGGTGTGCCTCCGAGTCCCCGCCCCAGGTGGCCCTGGAGAGCGGGCACCGGCTCGCGTGCTGGGAGGTGGGGGCGTGAGCGGGATCCGGGTTGCCGTGGAGGGCGTCTCGAAGACCTTCTCCCTGGGAGGGCGGTGGGGGCGCCGGCGGCGGATTGAGGCCCTGGGGGAGGTCTCGTTTGCCCTGGAGCCGGGAGAGTTCGCGGCGCTGGTGGGGGAGTCGGGCTCGGGCAAGACGACCCTGGGGCGTTGCCTGCTGGGGCTTCTCCGGCCCGACGCGGGGAGGATCCGGGTGGGCGAGTTCGACCCCCAGCGGGTCCGGGGCCGCGAGAGGAAGGCCTTTGCCCGGGCGGCCCAGATGGTGTTCCAAAACCCCTACGCCACCCTGAACCCGGCGTTTCGGGTGCGGTACCTCCTGGAGGAAGCCGTGCGGATCCACCGGGACATCCGCGGGGGCGAGGTGGCCGGCGAGGTGGAACGCCTGGCGGAAACGGTGCGGCTCCCGGCCGAGCGTCTCCACGCCTATCCGCCGGAACTTTCGGGCGGGGAGCGCCGGCGGGTGGCCTTTGCCCGGGCGCTCGCCACCCGGCCCGGGTTCGTGGTGGCCGACGAGCCGGTGGCCGGGCTCGATCCGCCGATCCAGGTGGGGCTTGTGGAACTCCTCCGGCGGGTGCACGAGCGGCGCCGCCTCACGGTTCTACTCGTCACCCACGATCTTCGGGTCGTCCGAACCCTGGTGTCCCGGGTGCTCGTGCTGTTCCGGGGGCGCCTGGTGGAGGACGCACCGGCCGAAGGCTTCTTTGGGGGGAAGGCCCTCCACCCCTACTCGAGGGAACTCCTGGAGAGCGCCTTCGGCGTGGCCGGGGCCCTGGCCCGGCCGCCCCGGCCGTTCCGGGAACCCGCGGCGCGGGGGTGCCCGTTCCTCGGCCGGTGCGGGCAGGCCGACCCGTCCCAGGGGTGCGACGCCGAGGTTCCGCCCCTCGTTCCCGCGGGGCCCGCCCACCGGGTGGCCTGCCACCTCGCGGGACGGGGGGACGACGGCCCGGTTCCTTCGGGCGAGGGTTTGTCTCGACGGTTGCGGGTGTGATACGAACCCCACCCGGCCCCGGGTCGGTGGCGCTGCGCGGGCACCAAGCGGCGGCCGATGACCGGAGATCGGAGACGGCATTGGGGAGGAGGCCCGAAACGGTGACGGACGGAGGACGGGCGCGCCGGTGGATCTGGGCGTGGGCCCTGGCGACGTGGATCGTGGGGCTCGGGGGAATCGCCTGGGCGGGGTACGAGAGCGCCCTCGAGCGGGCGGAGTTTTATCTGAGCCGGGGGGGCACCTACGGATCCGACGCCGTGCGGAGCCTCCGGGAGGCCGAGGGCGAGGATCCCCAAAGGGCGTGGGCGGATCCCCGGTGGCTCCTGGCGGCGGCCCGGGCCTTTGCCCAGAGCGGCCGGGCCACCGAGAGCCTGTGGGCCCTCGAACGGCTGGAGGCCCTCGGGAGCCTGGGGCCCGAGGCGGCCGCCCTCCGGGAC
>NZ_BAAHFQ010000044.1:0-23524 GCF_054681715.1 Deferrisoma sp. | reverse complement strand
GGCATCGGCGGCACCGCGGTCGAGATCTACCAGGACGTGGCGATCCGCATGGCGCCCATGACCCCGGCCGACGCCGCCTCGGCCCTCGACGCCCTGCGGGGCCGGCGCCTCCTCGAGGGCTTCCGGGGCTCGCCCCCCGCCGACCGGGAGGCCCTGGTGGACCTGCTGGTGCGGTTCTCGGAGATGGCCCACGACCTCGGCCCGGCCGTGGACTCCGTGGACCTCAACCCCGTCTTCTGCGGCCCCGACGGTTGCGTGGTGGCCGACGCCCGGATCGTATTGCCCACTCCCAAGAACAACGAAGGGCTTGCGGCCGGGTGACCGCAAGCCCTTGAAATGACTGGAGCCGGGAATCGGACTTGAACCGACGACCTGCTGATTACGAATCAGCTGCTCTACCGACTGAGCTATCCCGGCTTGAAGAAGCGCTTTATAGCAGGTTCGGGGGGCGGCTGTAAAGGGTCAGCGCGGGGCCGCCCGGGCCGCCAGGGGGATCAGGCGGCCGAGGGTGGCCAGGGATTCCAGTTCGTCGTCGCCGAACGGCTCGTCGTCGTCCTCCCGGTCGGCGTAGAGCACGAACCCGGGCCGGTCGCCGGGCCCCAGGGGCACGAGGGCGAAGCACCGCACGTCGAGGGCGGCGGCCTCCCCCGGCGCCAGGACCCGTTCGTAGTACGGAAGGGTCCGGTCCACCACGCACAGGGCTTCCCCCCGAAGCGCGGCCTCCAGGGCCCCGCCGGGCTCGGGGGCGCCGGAGAGGGCCTCCGCGAACTCGGGGGTGACGTCGCCATCCCAGGCCAGGGGGGAGAGTTCCCCGCCGGACCCGGTCAAAACCAGCACCCGGGACGCCCCCACCACCTCCCGGATCCGGCGAAGGACGAGGCCCGCCACGTCCCTGGCCGGGGACCCATCCAGGATGAACTCCTGGATCTCCCGCACCGCGGCGAGTTCCGCCTCGCGGCGCTCGGCCCGCCGGCGCTCGGCCTCCTGGCCGGCGAACATCTCCTGGAGCCGCTCGTTCTCCTGCTCCACCCAGAGGGTGTAGGTCTTGAGGTCCTCGACCCGAAGTTCGAAAAACCGGGCGTACTCCCGGATTTTCGCCGGGACCCGCCCCAGGGCCCCGAGCACCATGCCCACGGGCTTTCGCAGCACCCGGGCCATGGAGGCGGCCAACTCCCGGTGGGGCTCGGCGCCGCCCCACAGGGGCTCGGCCAGCGCCTTGGCCGCGCCCACGAGAAACGCCAGCCGGTCTCCCCGGTCGGCCGGCGGGGCCGGGAAGGTCCGGTGGTGGCGGGCGATGGCCGCCTGGAGCACCTCGGGCAGTTCCCACCGGCGGGCGAGTTCCGCCCCCACCTCCACGTGGGCCACGCCGAAGGCCCGCTTTTCGGCCGCCAGCAGGGCGGGGCCCCGGGCTCCGGCCCCGTACACCCCGGCGGCCCGGTCGGGCCACCGGTGGGCCAGGACAAGCTTTCCCACGTCGTGGAGAAGCCCCGCCACGAAGGCCTCCTCGGGCACGTCGTAGCGCAGCAGGTCGGCCAGTTCCTGGGCCACCACGGCCGTGGCCACAGCGTGGATCCAGAACCCCTCCAGGATCTCGCCGCCCCGCCGGAGGCTCGAGAGCAGGTGGTAGGCCCCGAGCCCCAGGGCGATCGCCCGGACCGACTCGAACCCCAGGAGCACCACGGCCCGCGACACGGTGGTGACCCGCGCCGTGCTCACGGCGTAGCGGGCCGAGTTGGCGACCCGAAGCACCTTCATCGTGAGGGCCTGGTCCTTGAGGATCACACCGGCCAGGTCCGCCGCGCTGGAGGTGGGGTCCGAGGCCACCCGGGAGACCCCCACCAGCACCTGGGGAAGGCTCGGGAGTTCCCGGATCTCGTCGAGGAACGAAAACCGCTCCGGCCCGCTCACGCCGTCCCCTCCTCGGCCACGGCTGCGGCCACGGCCTCGCGGATCTCGGCCAGGAGCGGCTCGTCGTCGGCCACGCCCGCGGGGGGTTCGGGCTCCGGCGCCCCCACCCCGGGGGCCGCGGCCCAGGCGACCCAGTCGCCGAGGCGGGCCACCGCCCCCAGGCCGTCGGGTTCGTCGGCGTGGTGCGACCCCACCGCCTCGGCCAGGGCCCCCGGCAACTCCCACCGCTCCAGGAGCACCCGGCCGAGTTCCCCGTGATCGAACCCCAGGGCCTTGGCCTCCCCCTCCACCCCGGCCGGCTCGTCGTACACCCGGGGAAACCGCAGGGCGATCACGCCCTTGCCCACGTCGTGGAAGAGCCCCGCCAGGAACGCCTCCTCCGGGTCACCGCCGCGGGTCCGCCGCGCCCACTCCCGACAGGCGATGCCGGCCCCGTAGGAGTGGAGCCACAGGGGCTCGGCCAGGCGCCCGGCCCCGGCCAGCACCCGCTGCACGGCCGAGGTGAGGACCAGGGTGTGGAGGGTGCGAAACCCCAGGAACACGATGGCCGCGGAAAGCGTCCGGACCTCCCGGGACCGGCGGTAGTAGGCGGAGTTTGCAAGCCGCAGCACCCGAAGCGAGAGCGACGGGTCCCGGGCCAGCACCGCCTCCAGGTGCTCGGGCTCGGTCGCCGGGTCGGCGAGCAGCGCCAGGGCCTGCTGAGCCACGGCGGGCAGCCGGGGCAGGTCGTCGATCAGCCGGGCCACGCGATCGGCGAGCGGGGCGGTCATGGGGCGTTCGTCCTCCGGTCGGGTCACACCGCCCTTTCCGTTTCGGCCGACCCCGGGCAGATCTGAACCCCGGCCGGGCGCTTTTCGCAGGGCCCCCGCCAAGGTACACTATTGACCCGGCGTCAATACAGGCGCGCAAGGAGATCGCGAGGGCATGGGGCCTGCCTCCGGCCGTGCGTGAGTGCGGCATCCGGCTTACGCTGCATCCGGCACTCAGCCGGATGGACGGAACCGTTCAGGAACTCTGGGCGTTTTCGTCAGTCTGCTGGGCCGGAAGAGTCCCAGTCGTTGGCTGAGTGCCGGATGCAGCGACTGTAGGAGCCACGCCCGGCGCTCCAGCAGGCCCCATGCCCCCGACCGTGGCTATTTAGCCGCCGGAGTAATAGCACGCCGCTGTGGCTCGGGCGCTACGAGGCGGAAACCACTCGCGGTTCCGGCGTCGCCACCTACGAACGCCCGTGCCCCCGGCGCCTTCGCGCGCCCCCGTCCGCCGGCGGCGTGCCCGCCGGAATCGCCCCGTCGCCAGAGGAGAACGTGGAAACCACGGTCCCCCGATCGCCCCTGCTTCCGGCCGCGTTCGCCTACGCGGGCGCGGCCGCGTTGGCGCTCCTGGTGCTGCCCCACCTGGAGACGCCCCTGGTGCGCTACGGGCATTCCGCCTACGGCGCCCTGGTGCTCGGCCGCGACCCGGTTTCGGGCCTTTGGTGGGGGCTCGGGGTGGGCGCGCTCCTCACGGCCGTGGGCCAGGTGCTCACGCGGCGCACGGCCTGGGGCCGGCGGCTCGAGGCGCTCCTCGCCCGCCTCGTCCGGGGGCTCCATCCGGTGGACGCCATCTTGCTCGCCGTGTTGAGCGCGCTCGCCGAGGAGCTCGTGTTCCGTGCGATCCTGCTTCCCTACGCCGGGCTGTGGGGGTCGTCGGCCCTCTTTGGGCTGGCCCACTGGGTTCCCCGGGAGGGGCTCTGGCCCTGGGGGGTGTGGGCGTTCGTGGCGGGCCTCGCCCTGGGCGGGACGGCCCTCGCCACGGGGGGGATCCTGGCGCCCACGACGGCCCACTTCGTGGTGAACGCGGTGGGCCTGATCGTGCTTTCCCGGGGGCGGCGGTGATCGTGTCGGCGAGCCGGCGGACCGACCTCCCGGCCGCGTACGCCCCGTGGCTCCGCCGCCGGATCCGGGAGGGCCGGGCCCGGGTGCGCCATCCCTTCCGGCCCTCGGCCGTGCGGGAGGTGGACCTTCGGCCGGCGCCCCGGGGCGCGATGGACGCGCTCGTTCTCTGGACCCGGAACCCCGGACCCCTCCTGGACGACCTGCCAGGGTGGGAGCGAGACGGGATCCGGACCCTCTGGCTCGTGACCGTGACCGGGTATCCCCGCGCCCTCGAGCCCGCGGCCCCGCCGACCGAAGACGCGATCCAGGCCGTGGGACGGCTCGCCCGGCTCGTGGGGCCCGGGCGGGTGGCCTGGCGGTACGACCCCGTGCTCGTGGTGCCCGGGCTCGGCCTCGACCCCCGTTGGCACCGGGAGAACTTCGGCCGGCTCGCCGCGCGCCTGGCCCCCCACGTGGACCACGCCATCGTGAGCTGGTACGACCCCTACCGGGCGGCCGAACAGAGGCTCGCCCGGGCCGGCCTGGAGCCCGTGGAAGAAGGCGTCGGGGAACTCGCGGCGGCGCTGGCCGAGGAGGCCCGGAGGGAGGGACTCCCCCTCCAGAGTTGCTGCGAGCCGCTGGAGGCCGCAGGCATCCCGGCCGGGGCGTGTATCGACGAAAACTGGATCCACCGGGTCTGGGGCCTCCCCGTGTCGGGCCGCAGGGATCCCGGGCAGCGAAACGGGTGCCGGTGCGCCCCCTCGGTGGACATCGGCGCCTACGACACCTGCCCCCATGGGTGCCTGTACTGCTACGCCACCCGGTCCCCGGGCCGGGCCGCCGCGTTTCGGGCCCGCCACGACCCGGGGTCGGAGGCCCTCGCGCCATGATCACCTGGGAGTACGAGCGGAAATTCCTGGTGCGGCCCGAGGCCCTCCCGCCGCTTCCCCGGGGCAAGCGGATCGCCCAGGCCTACCTCGGGTTCGAACCCGTCGTAAGGGTGCGGCTCGAGGACGGCCGGGGCGTCCTAACGGTCAAGGGGCCCGGGCTCGCGGCCCGGCGGGAGGTGAACGTGCAGATCCCCCCCGAGGCGGCGGAGGCGCTCCTGGAGATGCGGGTGGAAGGCACCGCGGTGATCCGGAAAACGAGGCACCTGGTGCTCCACGGAGGCCACGTGTGGGAGGTGGACGTGTTCGACGACCCGTTCCGGGGTCTCGTGATCGCCGAGGTGGAGCTCAAGCACCCCGAAGAGGACATCGAGTTGCCGCCGTGGGTGGGCGTCGAGGTGACCCACCGGCCCCAGTTCCAGAACGCCTCCCTGGTGCGGGCCGGGAAGATCCCGATCCTTCCCCCGGCGGATTCGTGAGGAGGGACCCCCATGGACACCCGCGTGCAACCCGGGGACGTGATCCTGGTCCACGTGGAGGAGAAGCCCGCGTTCTTCGCGCGGGTCGAGGAGATCCTGCCCGACGTGAAGGTGGGGTGGCGCCGCATCCGATTCACGGTGCTCACCGTGCCCCTCCAGGAGATGACCTGGATCCTGGAACCCTCCCAGATCGACGGCGAACCGTTCACCATGGGGGGCACCCCGATCCGGATCGAGCGCCTGCCCGACCCGGCGGCGTTCCGGGACGAGCCCGAGGAGCCCGTGTCGGAGGAACGGCCCGATGAACCGCCCCCGGCCGGCCCCAAGGTGATCGAGTTTCCCGGGGGGAAGGGACCGGCGAAGCGCTAGCGCCGGCCCGTTCCCGCCCTATCCCCGCCCACGAAACCGCCCCACCACCTCGGGAGGGCACCCCCCGAACTCCAGAAACGGGAGCATGTCGCGCTCGAACACCTCCCGGGCGTGGAGGCGGTAGGTGCCCTCGGCCTCGCACAGGACCCTGCCGTCGGGGCCGAGCAGGGTGCCGGCGGCCCGAACGTCGCGTTCGTCCGACGAGACCACCCGGGCCTCGAGCCGAAGCTCCGCCCCGGTGGGCGCGACGGCCCGGAACCGGGTGGAAAGCCCCACCGTGACCGAGCTCGTCCCGGCGCGCCAGGCCACGGCCCAGTACATCACGTCGTCGAGGAGCGCCGCCTGGATGCCGCCGTGGACGACGCCCGGGTACCCGCAGAAGGCCGGGTCGGCCCGCACCGCCCCCTCGACCCGGCCCGTCGAGGGCTCGACCCGGTACCGGATGCCCCACCCCCGCGGGTTTTCGGTGCCGCAGAAAAAGCACGACCGAAACGAGGGCAGGAGCAGCGTCGTCACAGGGGCTCCACGAAGATCCACATCCGGCCGCCGCACACGTCGCCCCCCTTGGTGCCGATATCGTCGGTGAGGTCCACCTCCAGGAGTTCCGGCTTGCCGGTGGTCAAGAGCGCCCGGAGGGCGGCGCTCTTGACCTGGCTCTCCCCGCACCCGCCCCCCACCGAGCCGTAGGTCGTGCCGTCGGCGCAGACGATCATCTTGGCCCCCACCTCCCGGGGCGTGGACCCCGCGGCCCCCACGATGGTCGCCAGGCACGCCCCCACCCCCCGACGCCGCAGCGTCACGGCGGTTTCCAGGATCTCCCGGTCGGTCATGCCCCACCTCCCACGGCCCCCCGGAGCGCCCTGGCCTGCCCGGGACCCTTGCGCCGCACGCAGACGAGCTCCGAGGCGATGGAAAGGGCGATCTCCTCGGGGCTTTCGGCGCCGATCGGAAGCCCGATCGGCGTGAACACGTCCTCCAGGCGCTCCCGGGGAATCCCCTGGCGCCCCAACATGTCCAGCACGAACCGCACCCGGCGCCGGCTGCCGATGAGCCCCACGTAGGCCGTGGGCTTGCGGAGCACCAGTTCCAGGCAGTCGGCGTCGTGCTCGTGGCCCCGGGTGATGACGACCACGTGCCAGTGGGGCCCGAGGGGCATCTCGGCCAGGGCCTCCCGGAAGTCCCGGGCGATGACCCGGCAACCGGGGAACCGCTCGGGGTTCGCGAAGTCCGGCCGGTCGTCGAGCACCGTGACCCCGAACCCCACCTCCCGGGCGAACCGGGCCAGCGGCACGGCGATGTGCCCGGCCCCGCACAGGAGCACCGAGGCCTCGGGCCGGAGCACGTCGAAGAACACCCGCACCCCCTCGGGCATCTCGGCCCACCCCCTGCGTCCGGCCTCCAGGCACTCGGCCGCGGCTTCCCGGATCCGGCCGTCCAGGGTGGGGTCGCCGGTGGTCCCCCGCGCCCGGCCGTCCGGCCCCACCAGAACCTTCGCGCCCACCAGGGCGGGGTCTGCGGCGGCGACCACCGTGGCGAGGCACGCGGCCTCGCCGCGTTCCAGGCGCGCGAGGGCGTCGGCAAACAGATCTACCTGGTTCTCCACTGCGTCCCTCCATGCCCGGGGCGGCCGGGCGGCGCCCCTTGGGCCTTCTTCCGAACCCACCCGCGCTACCCCGAGAAACCGGTTTCCGGTGGGGCGCCTCCCGGGCGCACACGCACTTCCTTACCCGGTTTTGCTCGCCTGGGCAAGCCGAGCCCGGAGGGCTTCCGCCCCTCCGTGTCCCCCGGGGTTCCCACCGGGGCTTGCGCCGTCGTCTCGGTGTGGTAGGGTTCCCGGACCGCCGGCGGACCCGCCAGGACCGGCCAAATCCTCCCCACGGAACGGGGCCCGCCGTCTCGCACCCCTGGGGAGGCCATGCAACCGGCCGAACGCACCTCCAATCCGCGATTCCCCCCACGCCCCTCTTCCCGGGCCGGGTTCGCCCTGGCCGCCACCCTGATGCTGCTCGCGATCCTGAGCCTCCTGGGGGCCGCGGCGATCCAGTCCACGACGCTGGAAGTGCAGATCAGCGCCCGAGACCGCGACGCGGCCGCCGCCGCCTACGTGGCCGAGGCGGGCCTCGAGGAGGCGCGGTACTACGCGGCGCGCGGGTGGGGGAAGCTGGGGACCGCGACCCCCCTCGGCCCGGGATCCGTCGAGGTGCCCGTGGTAACCCCCATCGGCCCGCCCGCCCCCTGGGACGCCCTGTCGTGCCCCTACGTCGGGTTCACCCTCTACGACGCGGCGGGCGGCGCCTACCTCGTGGCCGACTGCGGCGGCCCCCGCGACGCCGCCCGGTTCGTCCTCGGCTCGGCCACGCCCCCCACCGGGGGCCGGTTCGTCCTGGCGCGGGAACTCCCGGCCCCCGCGGTCGCGGGAAACCGGGTCGAGGTGTCGGACCCCGCCTGGGCCCTGGTGTCCCCGCCCGGAACCTGGACCGGCTGGACCCTCTGGGACGCCTCCGGGGCCTCGTACCGGGTGGCCGACTCGGAGAACTCCCTTCTCGCCGGAACCGTCACCCTCGTCCTCGACCGCGCCCCCGGCGGGGGGCCCTACCGGATGTCGCTCCTTCCCTGGGCGGCGGCCCTGGCCGCCGGAACGGCCCCGGCCGGGGACGCCGACGCGACGACACCGGCCGCCTGGGACCGGGACTTTCCCGTGTCGGGGGGCACGGGCCGCGCCAGCGTGACGGCGGAGGAGACCGCGCCCGGGCGCTACCGGCTGACGTCTACGGGCGCCGTGGGCCCGAGCCGCGGGCTGGCCCAGGTGGAGATCCGGCGGGCCGGGCTTCCGGACCAGACCCTCGGGGGATGGAAGGTGGGGCATGAGGACTGACGGGGTCTCCCGGAGGCCGGCGCCGGGAACCGGCGCCGGTGGCCGGCGCGCCTTCACCCTGGTGGAACTCCTCGTGGCTCTGGCCGTGGCCGGGGTGTTCCTGTCGCTCCTGTACCAGGCGTTTCTCGCCCAGGAGCGGTCGTTTCGGGTGCAGGAGGACGTAACCGACGCCCGCCAGAACGCCCGGGTGGCCGTGGACGAACTGGCCCGGGCGCTCGCGAGCCTCGGGGCCGGCGCCGAGGTGGGGGCCGGCCAACCCCGGCTCCTGGTGGCCCACGAACACGAGATCACCTTCACGGCCGATCTCTCCGGCGACCACGACGCCCAGCCCCCCGGGGCCCCCGTGCCAGGGGCCGGGCCCCAGGATCCCCTGGCCACCTTCCCGGCCGGGGCGTACGCCGCCTCGCCGGCCGAAACCTACCGGTTCCGGCTGGTCCGCCGCACCGGAGAGCCGTTCTACACCCTCATGCGGGAGGTGAACGGCGGGGCCGACCAGGCCGTGGCCCTCCTGCTGGCGAACCCCGACCTGGGGGAACCCCTGTTCCGGTACCTCGGCGATTTCGACGGGGACGGCGACGACGAGTGGCTCGACCGGGTGGACCGCTCCACGAGCCCCCGGCTCGCGGCCGGGGTTCCGCTGGACGCCCTGGTGCGCCGGATCGAGATCCGGGCGGTGGCGCGGCCGGCGCGCCCCGACGCCAGGGCGCCCGCCCGGGAGGTGCGGCTGACCACCGCCGTGACGCCCCGGAACCTGTGGGACTGCCCCCGGGTGGTACCCGCGACGGCCCTGCCCGGCCTGCGGGCGCCCGATCTGCGGGCCACGACCACGCCGGTGCGGTTCCGGGTGCTCCGGGGCGCCGTGGCGGAAACCGGCCGGACCGTGCGGTTTGAGATCGCGGGCCCCCCGGGCCACGGGGCAACCCTGGCCGCCGCCGAGGCCGCAACCGACGCCGACGGCTACGCCGAAACCCAGATCGTCTGGCCCCCCGACTGCGCCGGGCTTCCCGAGGGAACGTACACGGTCACGGCGCGAACGGCCGAGCCGCCCACGTTCCTCACCCCCTTCGGGTCCTGCGCCCCGGACCAGACCTCCGTGGGGGTCGCCGTCGGGCCCGGACTTCCCGCCAGGATCTCCTTCGACCAGGCCCTCCTCGAGGTGGAAAGCTGCGGCGGTATGGCCGAGACCGGGTACCGGGTCCTCGACGCCTGCGACCGGCCGGTGACCCCGGCCGATGCGGCCGCCCACCCGACGGATCTGGAGATCGGCCCGGATCCCGAGTTCGGCACCCTGAGCCGGCGGACCCTCGACGAACCGGAGGGCACGATCCGGTACCAGGCGCCCACCGATCCCCACCGCAGATACGCGGTGACGCGGTCGCCCGTCGACCCCAACCGGTTCCCGGCCTGGATCTCGTCGCCCACGCTGCCCGGACGGGTGGACCTGGAGGTGGTGCTCCACCCCCGCCGGCTCACCGGTCCCACGGCCCGCATCGCCACCGCGGCGTTCACCGACTGCCCCGACCCGCCCGTACCCGTGGAAGACACCTTCGGGGTGGAGGACGGGTGCGAGAATCCCCTGTACACCCTTGCCGGCACCGGCGAACGGGTGGAGGCCGAGTTGGCGACCGGCCCCGGGCCGGCCCCCGACCAGGGGGCCATCGCCTCGCCGGGGAACCGGGCGGCCTTCTCCCCGGACTCGGTGGACATCGTGCTGCCGGACCCGTCCGCCGCCTCCGGCACCTTCGCGGTGGCGTACCGGGCGCCCACCTGCACGGTCGGGGGGCTTCCCCACTTCCCCCGGGTGCGGCTCACCCCCTCGTGGGACCCCGGAGCCGCCGTGGATCTTCCGGTCCGGCTCGACCCCTGCACCGGCTGCGGGGTCCAGGTGCTCGACGCCGCCGGGGTGCCCACCGCCTCGTGGAACCGGGCCTGCGAAGGGAGCCTCGAGGTCGTGGTGACCCAGTGCGTGCCGGCCGGCACCACGGTGGAGCTCGTGATCGAGCCTGAACCCGGAAGCCTCGGCCGGCCCAGCTTCGACCGCAACGGCCCGGTGGACCGCAGTCTCGTCACCTTCGCGGCGGCCGGCGCCGGCCTGGAGGCCCGGCTCCCGCTCTACGTGGGCACGGCCCAGAGCGGCGACCGGTTCCGGGTGGCCGCCTACGTGCCCGACCGGGCGAGCGCCACGGCCCTGGGGGGCGTCGCCTGCGCCTCCGCCGCGGTATCGGTGGACACCACCTGTTCCGAGATCCGGATCAGCCCGGTGGCCGACGACCCCACCCCCGCGCCGGCCAACCCCCGGGCCGAGGACACCCCCCTTTGCGCCGCCGAGGGGAGCGAGGTGTTCTTCCGGGTCAAGGACTGCGACCAGAACGTCCGGGACTACGCGGCCGACGACATCGTGCGTACGGCCGGCACCACCCGCGGGCTCGTGGTGGAGGTGGTGGATGCCGACGGCACGGTGCTCGACGAGGAGGGACCCGACCTCTTCGAGTCGGACGTGCACGGCACCCCGGCGACCGACAGCCCCTATTTCCAGGGGCGCCTCACGGTGACCCAGGACCCCGGGGACCGCCCCGGCAGCGGGCGGCTCTTCGCCCCGGCCGACCGGGTGGTGACCCTCCGGGCCACCTACCACGACCCCGACGATCCGGCCGACCGAAACTGCGTGGCCGAGGCCCTGCTGGTGCCGCCCCTGCCCGTCTGCCTGCCCTTTCCCGCCGCGAGCTTCGCCGACTGGGACGGTGAACTGGTGACCCACGGCGGCGACGCCCTGGTGGTCGGGGACCTCCGGCTCCCCGACCCGCCGGCGCTTCTGGCCAAGGAACCCGGGGTGCCGCTCCTCGGCACCGACCGGAGCGACCGGTTTTTCAACGCTTACGTCGGGGGGACCGTTTTCGTCGGGGGCACGCCCCTGGCCGCCGGTGGGGAGATGGATCAGCCGTTCACCCCGGGCGGAGCGGGGGCCGGGGTGAGCGCCGGCCACCCCAACTACTTCCAGCGGGTCCCGGCCGCGGCCGGCCTGGGCACCCGCCTCGACGCCGACCGACTCCGGCTCCTCGCCCGAGCCCGGGGGGTGTACTGGGAGCCCACGGGGGGCGGGCGGCTCCGGAACCCCCGCACCGGGGTGGAGGCGACCTTCCAGGAGATCACCGCGCTGCCCGGCCCGGGCACGGGCACGGCCCTCCACGACGGCCGGTTCCTCTTCGTGGACGCGCCGGCGGGTCTGCGATCCAACGCTCTCCTCGATGCGGCCTCCCCGGCCGACCTTCCCACCTACCGGGTGACCGGCGACTACTACACCGAGGGGCTTCTGGTGGTGGCCGGAAACGTGGTGTTCGGGGCCCCGGGAGGAACCCAGGCCCTGGCGGCCGACGCCCCCGGCACCGAGGACGCACGCTACGACGAGGCCGCGGCCCCCCCGGCCCGAGGCGAACTCCCCCTCGGCCCGGCCCCCGGCCCCGGGCCCGTCGCCGCGGGCACTCTCCCCGCCCACGCCCGGGCCGCCCTCTACGCCGAGGGGACCGTGCGGTTCGAGGGCCCCTGGCGCTGGTACGGGGCGGTAACGGCGGAAAAGGGGGTCGAGAACCCGGGCGGCGCCGCCCTCTGGTACGACCCGGCCTGGGCCGACACCCGGCTTGCGCTCTGCACCCGGTGCTGCCGGCTCGCGGTGGATCCCCCCGTGCTGGCGCTTCGGCCCGGGACCACGGGGGCGTTCACGGTGTCGGGGGCCGAGGGGACGCCGGTGTGGGAGAGCCTGGCCCCGGCCGTGGCCCGGGTGGATTCCTCGGGGGTGGTGGAGGCCCGGGCCGAGGGCACGGCCACGGTTCGGGTGATCGACGCCGCGGGATGCGTGGCCGAGGCCGAGGTGTCGGTGACCTGCGGCCTTGCGCTGAGCCTCGCCCCCGACCGGGACCTCCGGCCCGGAGACCGGGCCACGGTGACGGCCTCGGGCGTGGTCGGGGGCATCACCTGGACGGCCGACAACCCCCCCGTGGTCGCCATCGTGGCCGACCTGGGGCCCACGGTGGAGATCGAGGCCCGGGGCCCCGGCCCCGGCCGGATCGAGGCCGAGGACACGAACGGCTGCGTGGCCGGGCTGGATCTGGCCGTGAACTGTCCGGCGGCCCGGATCGCCTTCGACCCGCCCGACCCGGCGGTGGGCGACCGGGTACGACTCTTCGTCCTGGACGGGCCCGACGACCTGACCGCCCGGTACGGGTTTGCCGTGGATGGGGTTCCCCTGGCCGGACGGGCCCTCGACCTCACCGGTCCCGGCACCCGGACCGTGTCGGCCGAGATGGCCGGGGGAGCCTGCCCCGTGGGCCCGGTGGACCTCGCCCCCCGGTGCCCCGGCGTGACCGCGACCGCCTCCCCCCTCCCCGCCCGGGTCGGGGTCCCCCTTACCCTCTCCGTCACGGGGCCGGGCGGCGAGGACTGGTCCGACCGGTTCGCCTGGACCGCTTCCCCGGCCGGGGCAGCCGACGTCACCAGGAACACCGTCACCCCGTCGACCCCCGGGGTCCTCACCCTCACCGGGGACTGGGCCGGGTGCCCGGCCGGTCCGGTGGAGGTGGCGGTGGGACCGTAGAACGGGAAACGGTCCGGACACCGGCCCCGCCCGGGGTTCGGTCGTCCGCTCGACGCGAGCGCCCGCCCCCCCTCTCGTTCCCATGACGCCACGGGGAAAGACGGCCCTTTCGCCGCGCCATTTCTTTACATGGCAGCTCGTCTTCGCCTACACTTTGCCGGATCTAAAAAATCAAGAATCAGAGAGGACCCCATGGCGGTGAAGGCGATCGCGCTCCTTTCGGGGGGGCTCGACTCGACGCTCGCGGTGAAGCTCATGCTCGACCAGGGCATCGAGGTCGTGGCCCTCAACTTCATGACCCCCTTTTGCAACTGCACAGCCAAGTCGAGCTCGTGCAAGCACGAGGCCGTGCGGGTGGCCCGGGAGTTCGGCATCCCGATCCGGGTGCGGTACAAGGGCATGGAGTACCTCAAGATCGTGGAAAACCCCAAACACGGCTACGGCCGGGGGCTCAACCCCTGCATCGACTGCCGGATCTTCATGCACCGGGAGGCCAAGGCCCTCATGGAGGAGGAGGGGGCGAAGTTCCTGGTCACGGGCGAGGTGCTGGGGCAGAGGCCTATGAGCCAGCGCCGACCCGTGCTCAAGCTGATCGAGCGGGAGAGCGGCACCGAGGGGCTCGTGCTCCGACCTCTCTCCGCCCACCACTTCGAGCCGACGATTCCCGAACGGGAGGGTTGGGTCGACCGGGAGAAGCTGCTGGCGATCCGGGGTCGCTCCCGCAAGGAGCAGATCCGGCTGGCCGAGGACCTGGGCGTCACCGACTACCCCTGCCCGGCCGGGGGGTGCCTGCTGACCGACCCGGACTTCGCCGCCAAACTCAAGGATCTCTTCGAGCACAAGCCGGGCTACGACCTCAAGGACGTGCGGCTCCTGCGGGTGGGCCGGCACTTCCGACTGCGGCCGGGGCTCAAGGTGGTGCTGGGGAGGAACCAAGGCGAGAACGAGGCGTTGGAACGGTCGGCCGACGCGGGCTCGACGCTGGTGCGGGGCGCGGATTTTAAGGGCCCCACCGCCCTGCTGCGGGAGCCAGCCGGCGCGGAGGACCTCGCCCTCGTGGGACGCATGCTCCTCCGGTACGCCCATCAACCCCGGGGCGAGATCCGGGTCGAGGTCCGGGGCGCCGGCGACGAGGCGCCGCCTCTGCCGGTACGGGGTCCCCTGGACGACGGGGCCCTGGGGCGACTCCGGATCGGCCACGCCGAAGGGCCCCGGGCCGCCTGCGGGTCGGGCCGGTAGGCGCCGGCCCGGCCCGGATCAGTCCTCGTCCTCGGGCTCGATGAAGCCCTTCTCCTCCAGGTAGAGGATGTGCTCGTCGAGCACCTCCTCGATGGTGGCCGGCTCGGCGCCCGTGAGCCGGGCCACGAAGGTGATGAGCCGGTCTTCGAGGTCCTCGATCTCGTCCAGGTCGGTCCCGGCCGGAGGCAGGAGATCGGCGTTGGCCTTCTGGAGCTTCATGACCTCGGCCATAAACTCCTGTCCCTCCTCATCGTCGGGGATCTCGTAGACCCCCAGGGCGCAGTGGAACAGGAAATCGGCCTCCAGGATCTCCTCCACCGCCTCCACCTCGAGGCCGGTGCGCTCGGCCACCTCCCGTGCGGCCACCTCCACGTCGTAGAGCAGGACTTCCTCCGTCATCACAGATCCTTTCCGGGCGGCGCGGGCGGCCGCTCCACTGGGGTTACGACCAGCCTATCAGGCCGGCCGGGGCCCGCAAGCGGCCAGGTATTCCCGGCCGAGCACGCGGTAGAGCGCCGCCGCCTCGACCACCTGCCCCCACCGGATCCGCTCGTCTTCCGCGTGGGCGAATTCCAGGCGGCCCGGCCCGAGGACGAACGCAGGCACCCCGCTGCGGTGGAACCGGTTCGCATCGCTGTGGCTCCGAAACGCCCCTACGCCGCCCCGGCCCACCCGGCGGAACACCTCGACCAGCGGGTCGTCCTCCGGGAGCCGGTACCCGGGATCCTCGGTCTGAAACTCCACCTCGAGGCCGTCGGCATCGGCCAGCGCGGTGCTCACGGCCTCGCGTACGGCCGCGAGGTCGAGGTCCGGGGGCACGTGCACGTCCACCCAGGCCACGGCCCGGGCGGGCACGGCGAATCCGGGGTTCGTGGTTTCCAGGTGGCGGATGTTGAGCACGGGGCCCTCGCCGGCGGCCTCGGAGAACAGGGGGGCCCGCGTGAGCGCCGAAAGCCCTGCCAGGAGGCGTTCGGCCGCGTTTTGCCCCCGCTGGGGCACGCTGGCGTGGGCCCGCCGGCCGGTGGCCGAGATCTGCACCTCCAGGTACCCGTAGTGGCCCACGCAAAGCACCAGATCGGTGGGTTCGGCCACCAGCGCCCGCCCCGGGCGGAACTCGGCCAGAAACGCGTCGGCCCCGTCGCCGTCCTCCTCCTCGCCCACCACCAAAGCCACCCCCACGGCCCGGCCCAATCCCTCGGCCCGGAGGCCCAGGTACGCTTCCACGATGGCCGCGCACCCGCCCTTCATGTCGGCGGTGCCGAGGCCCACGATCCAGTCCTCGTCCCCCTCGGCGGGTCCGTAGTCCTCCAGGTCCCAGGCGTCCACCGTATCCACGTGTCCCACGAACACGAGGGGCGCGTCGGGGTTTCCCAGGAGCAGGTTGTAGCGGTTCTCGTCCACCGGCTGCACCCCGTAGGGGCATCCTTGCTCCGAGAGGAACTCCTCCAGGTAGGCCAGCACCCCCTCTTCCTTGCCCGAGGGGCTGTAGACCTCCACCAAAGACCAGAAGAGATCCCGGAGTCGCGCCTCGTCCACCTCACCTGGCCTCATGGTGGTCCCTCCTTCGCCTGCGGCGCTCCCGCAACTCGTCCAGGTTCATGCTGAGGTACACGTGGGCCCGGGGCTGCTCGAACCCCAACGACCGGAAAAACCGCAGGGCCGCCTCGTTGTCGGCGTCGGTGTCCACCATCACGATCCGCACCCCCTCGTCGGCCATGCGCTGCACGAGCCGGTTCACGAGCCGTTCCCCCACCCGCCGTTTCTGGTACCTCGGGTCTACGGCCATCCAGACCACGTACCCGTAGGTCCAGGCCGACCGGGGCTTCGACACCGTGGTTCCCATGGCGAACCCGGCGAGGTTTCCCGTCTGCCGGTCCTCCGCCACCAGGCACAGATCCGACTCGGTGTGGAACAGCCCCGTGACCTCGTATTCGTCCCAGGTGCGGTAGAGGTTCGGCACCTCGGCCGTGAACACCTTTTCGCCCAGGTGAAACACGGCCGGCAGGTCGTCGATCTCCATGTCCCGGATCTCGATGAGCGGCTTGAGATCTCGAACGTCCTCCCTCTCCATGGTCACATCCCGAAAAACTCTTTCATGACGGCCTGGGCCACGTAGGTGCCCTTGATGTGCCAGAGTTCCTGGTTCACCACGAGGCTGGCCACCGCGATCTGGGGGTCGTCCACCGGCGCAAACCCGATGAACCACTCGTATTTGCCCGGCGGGTCGTCGCCGGTGAGGCTCCCGGTCTTCCCGGCTACCCCCACCTCCCGCCGGAGCCGCCGGGCATAGCGGTAGAACACCTTGGCCGAGGTGCCCCGGGTGACGGTGCGCACCATCATCCGCGCCACTTTTCGGGCCACGTCCTCGGGGGCGGCCCGGCGCCAGGGGGCCGGCGCGGCCCGGTAGACCACCCGGCCCCCCGCGTCCTCAATCCGGTCCACCACGTGGGGCCGCATCATGACGCCCCGGTTCCCCACGGCGGCGGCCAGGAGCGCGGCGTGCACCGGGCTCACGTACACCTCCCCGAACCCGGCCGCCGTGCGGGCCAGGGGGTAGCGTTCGGCCGGCACCGTGGCCCGGCTCGGCTGCAAAGGGAACTCGAAGGGGATCTCCTGGTTGAACCCGAAGGCGTGGAGCGCCTCGTCGAGCCGCACGCTCCCCACCACGTCGGCCCCGATCTTCCCAAACACCACGTTGTTCGAGGTGGCCAGGGCCTCGGCCAGGGTGTGGACGTTGTTCTCCCGCCACCGGTTCGCGGGCGAGATCTTCCGGGGGTAGAGCCGGTACGGGTTCCCCTCGAACCGCACCCGGGTCTCGGGGGTCACCTTGCCGGTTTCGAGGGCCGCGCTCGCCGTGATGATCTTGATCAGGCTCGCGGCCGGGTACGTGGCCCGGCGGCAGAAGTCCCGGAGTTCGGGCTCCTCCCGGGAGTACTCGGCCAACGCCAGCACCCTCCCCGTACCGGGCTCCACGGCCACAAACGCGCCGTAGGGCACGCGGTACCGCCGAAACACCCCCAGGGCCTCCTCTTGGAGCTCGTGCTCCAGGGTGTAGACCACCCGGTGGTCCCCCACCCATTCCTCGTAGACGCCGGCTTCCGCGTTCCACTCGGGGGTCGGCCAGGAGATCCGGCACAGCACGTCCTGGCACACCGAGGCCACCTCCGGCACCTCGGCCCGCTCGACCGGCCCCGGGGACTCGAACCGGGGCGCCCAACGCACCCCGGCCGCCCCCACCAGGGTGAGGACCGCAAACGCCGCGGCGGCCCACATCCGCTTGCGCCGCCGCCGGAGCCGGGCGTGGCGCTCCAGTTCGGTCCACCACTCCATGGCTCAGATCTCGTTCAACCGGTCGATGAGCCTCCGCAGGAGCCCGAAGTCCCGCTTGGCGAAGTCCACCAGGAGCCTGGGGTACCCCTGGAGTTCCGGTTCGTCGGCCTCCTCCGGCAGGGCGCCCGAGACCCGGATGGTCCCCCCCGGCACCAGGATCGACGAGAACTCCTCGGCCAGCCGGGCCGCCTGCTCCTCGGTGATGGTCTGTGTCAGCCGCAGCACGAGCCTCCCGTTCACGTACCGCAGGCTGTGGTACCGGCGGTAAAACCGCTGGATCTTCTCCACCGCGTCGTCCACCGACTCGACCCGCTCGAACAGGAAGAGATCGCTCGGGCTGATGTACCCCTCCGCCAGGAGTTCCCGTTCGAAGAACTCGATCCACCGGATCCAGTAGGTCCCGCCCGGCTCGTCCACCAGCACGAGCGGGATCGGGGGCTGCTTGCCGGTCTGGACCAGGGTCAGGGTCTCCATGGCCTCGTCCAGGGTGCCGAACCCGCCGGGAAACAGCGCCACCGCGTGGGCTTCCTTGAGGAACGCCACCTTCCGGTTGAAAAAGTAGTTGTAGGTGATGAGCCGCGGGGTCTTCTCGATGACCGGGTTCGCGCGCTGCTCGAAGGGCAGGCGGATGTTCACCCCGAACGAGCGCTCCGGCCCGGCGCCCTCGTGGGCCGCCTGCATGATCCCCGGGCCGCCGCCCGTGATCACCATGAACCCGGCCTCCGCCAGCGCCCGGCCGAACTCCCGGGCCATGGCGTAGATGGGCTCGTCGGGCCGGGTGCGGGCCGACCCGAACACGGTGACCTTCCGGATGCCCCGGTACGGCCCGAACACCTTGGAGGTGAACCGCATCTCCTTGAGGGTGATGTTCATGAGCCGCAGGTCGGCCCGGTGCTCGGTCTCCTGCCCGGCCTTGAGGGCCGCGAGGATCATCTCGCGCACAAGGTCGGGGTGGTGAACCGGCCCGGCCATCTCAAGGAGGCGGTCGATCGCCTCGTCCACCGGGCCGTTGGAACGGGAAAAGTGGAGGGGTCTGGGCATGCGTTTCCGGAGGAGAAGGGTTCGTTCCCGGCGTGCCGGGATCGATCAGTGAAGGGTCCGGTCGGACTTGGGGTCGTCCCGCCCCAAGGTCTGGCGATAGAGCCGTCCCACCCGGTACCGGGCCACGGCCCGTCGGATGGCGACGGTAACGAGGACGGCCACCGCGATCACCGTGGGCCCGAAAAACGACGACCCGATGCTCGCGGGATGCCAGACCGCCACGGCGAGAAGCTCCGCCACGAGAACCAGCGCAAACACCCCGAGAACGAACCTCGGCCCGCCCCCGAACCCGGACCGGGTGGGTTTCCGTTTTCGGAAATCCACATACACGATCTTTCCCGCCATGGCGTCCCCGTCGGCCTCCCCCCCGGGCTTCGCCGCGCGCGCACTCCATGCTAGCATGCCCGGACCGGGGTCGCCAGGAGCAGGACGATGGCAAGGGTCTCATACCAAGTTGCGCCCAAACAGACACCCATCCCGGGGGCTCGGCAAGGGGCCTGGTTACGGCCGTGCGTGAGTGCGGCATCCGGCCACTGTAGGAGCCACGCCCGGCGCTCCACCAGGCCCCTTACCGGGACGAATCAGGAAACGGTAGCTTTGAACGCGACTTGGTATCAGCCCGCACGGAGGGTGCCGCCATGCCCACCGCCGAACTCGTCGTGATCGGCTCGGAACTCCTGCTCGGCACCTGGGTCGACACGAACGGCCCCTGGCTGGTCCGGGAACTCCGGCTCCTCGGGGTAACCCCCGTGCGGAAGTGGGTCGTGGGCGACGACGAGGCCCGCATCGCCGAGGCCGTGGGCCAGGCCGCCCGGGAGGCCGACCTGGTCCTGCTCACGGGAGGTCTAGGGCCCACGGAGGACGACCGCACCCGGGCGGCCGTGGCCCGGGCCGCGGGCGTGCCCCTCGAGTTCCGGCCCGAACTCCTCCAAGAGATCGAGGCGGTGTTCCGCCGGTTCGGGGTGGCCATGCCGGCGTCCAATCGGGTCCAGGCCGAGATTCCCCGGGGCGCGGAGCCGATCCCCAACCCCTGGGGCACGGCCCCCGGTTTCGCCCTGGCCCTGGAACGGACCTGGGTGGTGGCGCTCCCGGGGGTGCCGCGGGAACTGAAGAACCTGTTTCGAACGTGGGTGGCGCCGCGGATCCGGGAGCGGTTCGGGGGCGGGCACGCAGCGACCCGGGTACTTCGGCTCTCGGGGTTGGGCGAGAGCGCCGTGGGGGACCTCGTGCGGGACCTCATGCTCCCTGCGGAGGATCACGAGGTGACCCTTCTTTCGTCGCCGGGGGAGGTCAAGGTGGTGATCACCGCCCGGGGCCCCACGGAACGCGAGAGCCGTGCCCTGGTGGAGGATCTCGCGGCCCGGGTGCGCGAACGGCTCGAGCGGTTCGTGTTCGGCACCGACGACGAGACCCACGCCCTCGTCGCCCTGCGGGCCGTGGAGGCGGCCGGATGGACCCTGGCCTCGGCCGAGGGGTGGTCGGCGGGCACCCTGGCCTCGTGGCTACGGGAGGCGGGGCATCCGGCGTTTCGCGGCGGAATGGTCCTCGGCCCCGGCGCCGGACTCGGCCGGGAGGACGACGCAGCCGGGCGGTGCCTCGGCCTCGCCCGGGAGGCGGCCGAGCGGTTCGGGGCCCAGGTGGGGGTGGCCCTGTTCCGGGAGGACGAGCTCCTGCCCCGCGGGGGGACCGAGCGTCTCTGGATCGGGGCCTTCTCCCCCGGAGGGCAGAAGGCCCGCGCGATCCCGGTGGTGCACGGCGACACCTCGGACGCCCAGCGGGCGTGCCACCAGGCCCTCTACGCCGTACGCCGGCTCGCCGGCGGCGGCCATTGACCCGATTCGGCCGGCCGTGCTACCAAAGGGCGCCTTTTCCCGGGGGGTTGGAGGAACACCCACGTGACGAGCGGTTCGTCTCCTCAGGCGTTGCTCGGGGTGGAGGCCTGCGCCCGCGGCGCCCTGGAGGCCGGGGTCCGCCTGGCCACCGGCTACCCCGGCACCCCCGCCACGCCCGCCCTCGAGTACCTGCTCGCGAACGCCCCGGAACACCTGACGGCCGAGTGGGCGGTCAACGAGAAGGTGGCCCTGGAGATCGCGGCCGGCCACAGTTGGGCCGGCCAGCGAAGCTTCGTGGCCATGAAGATGTCGGGGCTCAACGTGGCGTCCGACGCCCTGCTGTCCATCGCCACCTCCGGCACGGTGGGCGGGCTCGTGATCTACGTGGGCGACGATCCCGGGGTGTACTACGGCATGGTGGAGCAGGACAGCCGGCTCTACGCCCGGCTCGGGTTCCTGCCCATGGTGGAGCCGGGCGAGCCCGACGAGGCTCGCCGGATGGTCCGGCACGCCTTCGAGGTGTCGGAGGCCTGCGAGACCCCCGTGCTGGTGCGGGGCACCACCACCACGGCCTACACCTGGGGCCCCGTGGCCGTCGAGGTCCCCGAGCGAAGCCGCCGCAGCCCCCGGGTTCCCTTCGACATCGACCGGTACACGAAGGCCGGGGCGGCCCGGTGCCGGGCCCAGCACCGCGATGCCCTGGACCGGCTCGGGCGGGCCGGGCGGTTGCTCGACCGGTGGAACCGGGAGACCCCGGGCACCGTCCCCCTCGGGGTGATCGCGCCGGCCTCGGTGTGGGGCTACGTGGAGGAGGCCGTGGCCGGGCTGCCGGAGGCCGAGCGGCCCCATCTGCTGCGGCTGGCCGTCGTGCACCCCCTCCCCGAGGAGCGGCTCCTCGGGTTTCTAAGCCGGTGCCGGCGGGTGCTCGTGGTGGAGGAGCTCGACCCCCTGATCGAGGAGCGGGTGCGGGCCTTGGCGGCGGAACTCCCGACGCCCCCCCGGGTTCTGGGGAAGCGCCAGGGGGTCCTGCCCGAGGTCGGCGACCTCGATCCCGACCTCGTGGCCGCGGCGATCGACCTCCTCCTCGACCGGGACCCCCGCTCGGTGCCGGCCCCGCCGCCCCCGAAGAGCTCCTTTGCCCCCCGGGTGCTCACGTTCTGCCCGGGGTGCCCCCACCGGTCGGCCTACGTGGCCCTGGAGCGGGCCATCGCCCGGGCCGGGTTCGCCAAGGACGAGGTGGTGGTCACCGGCGACATCGGGTGCACCATCCTCGGCATGAACCCGCCCCACGATCTGTGCCGGACCGAGGTGGCCATGGGCTCGAGCATCGCGCTGGCCGAGGGGTTCGTGCGGGCCGGCGTGGACCGGCCGGTGGTGGCCGTGCTCGGGGACAGCACCTTTTTCCACGCCGGGATCCCCCCGCTTCTGGACGCGGCCAGCAAGGGCCTCGACCTCACCGTGCTCGTGCTCGACAACCACCACGCCGCCATGACGGGGTTCCAGCCCTCCCTGACCCAGCACCGCCCCGACCCCGGGACCCCGGCCCACCCCCTGAGCATCGAGGAACTCGCCCGGGCCGCCCGGGTGCGCCGGGTGCGAAAGGCCCTGCCCTATTTCACCGGGAGGCTGTCGAGGGTCCTCGCCTCGGCCCTTCGGTCCCCCGGGGTGCAGGTGGTGGTGGCCGAGGCCCCCTGCGTGCGCCGGCTCCGGGGCCGCACCGTGATGCCCCACGCCGTCCGGGCCGACCGCTGCACGGGGGTGGATTCGTGCTCGCCGTCGTGTCTCGAGGCCGTGAACTGCCCGGCCCTCGATCTCGACGAGGCCACGGGCAAGGCCCGCATCGACGCGGCCCGGTGCATGGGGTGCGGGCTGTGCGCCGAGGCGTGTGGCAGGCGGGCCATCCGCCGGAATCTCCGGGCCCGGAGGATCGTGCCATGACCCTCGACCTCGTGGCCGCGGGGGTGGGGGGGCAGGGTGTCGTCACCCTCGGCCGGATCCTCGCCACGGCGGCCCTCCGGGAGGGCTACGACGCCCGCCTCCTCGGCCAGTCGGGCCTGAGCCAGGTGGGGGCCCCGGTGGTGGTGCACGTGCGGATCGGCACCCCGGCCGGCCCGAGCCCCAAGATTCCTCGGGGCCGGGCCCACGTGGTGATCGGGCTGGAGCGGCTGGAGGCGCTGTGCCTCGCCCCGTACCTACGGCCCAGGGGAACCGCGCTGTTGTCCGAGGAGGAGGTGCGGCCCTACGAGGCCCGGTTCCGGAGGGACCGGTATCCGGACCGCGCCGCGGTGGAGGCGGCGTTCGGGGACGTCCGGATCCTGTGGGTCCCGGCCCTGGAACTCGCCCTGCGCCACGGGTCGCCGGCCTACGTGGCGCCCGTGATGCTCGGGGCGCTCGCGGCGGTGTCCCGGGTGGTCGACCGGGACCAACTGGTCTTGGCCCTGCGGGACGAACGGCCGGCCGAGGCGGACGCCGAGGTGGAGGCCTTTTTCGCGGGGTACGAGTTCGTGGCCGGCACCGAGGAATGAGCCCGGGTCACGGCCACGCCCCCCGGCTGTATCCGCCCCCCACTACGCCGCCCGGCGCTGCTCCCCCAGGCCGAGCACCCGTTCCACGTCCACCTGCGCCTCCCCGGGGCCCAGGGTGGACGCGATGGTCCGGGCGAAGGGCTTCTCCCCGTTGGGGTCCGGGGCCGAGAGGTCCACGTCCACCGGCGGGGAGAGGGGTTTCCCCTCGGGGTCCCGCACCAGCCGCACCCAGGGCCGGATCAACTCCGCCCGGTTCTGCCGGCACACCACCCCCACCTCCCCCGTGTCGAGCCGCACCACCGAGCCGATGGGGTAGATCCCCACGCACTGGATGAACTTCTGGACGTACACGGGGTAGAAGTCGGTCTTCGACCACTCGTAGATCTTCTGCAGGGCCTGATGGCTCGGCATGCCCTTGTGGTAGACGCGGTCCGAGGTGATGGCGTCGTACACGTCGACGATGGCCGAGATGAGCCCGAACTTCCCGATGTTCATCCCCGAGACCCCGCGGGGGTAGCCCCGGCCGTTGAACCGCTCGTGGTGATTGAGGGCCACGGCGGCGCTCTCGTTGGGCACGTCCTTGGTGTCCATGAGGATC
>NZ_BAAHFQ010000043.1:0-23630 GCF_054681715.1 Deferrisoma sp. | reverse complement strand
TTGGCTGGAAGAGTCCCAGTCGTTGGCTGAGTGCCGGATGCAGCGACTGTAGGAGCCACGCCCGGCGCTCCAGCAGGCCCCATGCCCCCGACCGTGGCTATTTAGCCGCCGGAGTAATAGCCCCAACGCAAGTATTGTCAGATCCCCGTCGTTGCTACGGAAACCCGCGGGTGGGGGGCTGGTGGAGAGCCGGGTGCGGCCCCTCACCTCGCCGCGCCATCACCACGCCCGGATCGCTTTGGAAGATCCGGAACGTCCGCCACCGCCGCACCGGCCTGCCGAGCCGACAACGGCATGGAAAGGCGCGGCGATCGGGTGCCGCACTCGCGCCCGGCCGGAACCAGCCCCCCACCCGCCGCCGGCAATCCTTTCGAAGGTGTTAGCACCCCCGCGGCCCAGCGGACCCGCAGACCAAGCCCGGCCCAGAATCAGGACTTCGGCACCACGCAGATGAACCGCAGGCCCTCGTCCTCGGCCGCGCGGAACTGGTGGAGCACCCCAGGGGCCACGTACACCACGTCCCCCGGCCCCAGGGGGTCGGTTCGCCCCTCCTCCACCAGGCTCCCGTGGCCCGCCACGACGAACACCTCGTGCTCGAACCCGTGGGTGTGGTAGGGGGTGTGGCCTCCCGGCTCCACGTCGAACACGCGCATGACGATGTTCGGCGCGCCCTGGGCCTCCCCGATCACGACCCGGATCGTCACCCCCCTCGCGCCCTCCATCTCGACGGGCTTCGCTTCGATGTCCTCCACGTTACCGATCCGCATCTCGTCCTCCTTATTCTGGGTTCGGGGCCTTCTCCCGCACGGAGCGCGCCTCGTCGGGCCGGCCGAGTTTTTCCAGGGCCTGGGCCCACCCCTCGAACGCCTCCCCGTAGCCCGGGTCGAGCTCCGCGGCCTTCTGGAACACGCCGCGGGCATTTTCGTAAAGGCCGCGGTCCATGAGCATGCGTCCCATCCGCACGTAGCGCACCGCCTTGGGATTGGGTTCGGCCCCCGACACGGGTCCCGTCCCGTCCCGAACCGCCGGGGCCGGCGGCACCCGTGGCTCCTCCGCGGGTTTCGCCTCGGATCCCGGTGCCGCAGCCGGCGGCTTCGCTTCCCCTCTCTCCTCGGCCAGCAGGGCCTCGGCCCGCGCCAGCCCCTCCTTGGCCCGGACGTAGTCGGGATCCTCCTCCAACGCCTTCCGGAACGCCTCCTCGGCCCGGGCTGCCATGCGGCGTTTCAGCAAAATCTCTCCCATCCGGGCGTACCGCTCGGCCAACCCCTTGGGCTTGGGCCCCCTCGGTTCCGTCGCCGCCTCGGAGGGGACCTCCTCCACCAGGCCGAGGGCGCGGAGGACCTCCTCCTTGAACGTATCCCGGGTCATCCGGGAGTACCCTTCCAGGAGGGCCCGAACGGCCCCCTCGGGGTCCAAAAGCACAAGCGAGGGCACGGCGATGACCCCGTAGTCGTTGAACACCGCGAGGCTCTCATCGACGACCACCGGGAACGAAATCCCCCGTTCGCCGAGCCACGCCGCGATCCGTTCGGCCTCCCCCGGCTCGCGCTCTTGGTGCTCCACGTTCACCCCTACGACCTGGAGACCGTGCTCCCGGTGCTCCCGGTACAGTTCCTGGAACTCGCCCAGGGCCTCCGCGCTCCGGGGACTCCACATGGCCCAGAAGACGAGGACCGTGGCCTTCTCCCCCAGGTGCTCGGCGAGCCGGAACGCCTCGCCGGAGGGGGTGGGTAGGGTGAAGTCCTTGAGCGGGTCCCCCAAGGAGGTCCGTTTGAACGCGGCCGCCGGGGATCCCAACAACAAGACCATCACGGCCGCCCACGCTGCCACACGCTTCATCGCCTGGCTCCTCGTTCTCGGTCTCCCCCCCCTTCCGTTGCATCGACCGGGGGCGTTTGCCATACTAGCCGACGAGGCAGATCTTCTACAAATCGGCAGTTTCCAGGTATGAAATGAACCAGCCGCTTTCCGCCGGCGATGACCCGTTGGTCATCGCCGGTCGCACCTTTCGGTCCCGGCTCCTCATGGGAACCGGGAAGTTTCCCGACCCCGCGGTCATGGCCGAAGCCCTGGCCGCGTCGGGCGCCGAGATCGTCACCGTGGCCCTTCGGCGGGTCGATCTCACCCGCCCCCAGGAGGACATCCTGGCGCATGTGGACCGGGATCGCTATCTGCTGCTGCCCAACACCTCCGGCGCCCGCACCGCCGAGGAGGCGGTGCGGCTCGCCCGGCTCGCCCGGGCGGCCGGGCTCTCCGACTGGGTGAAGCTCGAGGTCACCCCGGACCCCCGGTATCTCCTGCCCGACCCGGTGGAGACGCTGCGGGCCGCAGAGATCCTCGTGCGGGAGGGGTTCACGGTGCTGCCCTACATCGGCGCCGATCCCATCCTGGCGAAGCGTCTCGAAGAGATCGGCACGGCCACCGTGATGCCTTTGGGCTCTCCCATCGGATCGGGGCGCGGGCTCCTGACCCGGCACTCCGTGGCGATTATCATCGAGCAGGCCACGGTGCCCGTGGTGGTGGACGCGGGGCTGGGGGTTCCGTCCCACGCGGCCGAGGCCATGGAGATGGGAGCCGACGCCGTGCTCGTGAACACGGCGGTGGCCGTGGCCCGGGACCCGGTGGCCATGGCCGCGGCGTTTCGCAAGGGGGTGGAGGCGGGCCGCCAGGCGTTTCTGGCCGGCCGAGCCCCCGTTTCGAGGGAGGCCCGAGCCTCGAGCCCCCTGACCGGGTTCCTGCGGGACGACGCATGACGTTCGAGGCGTACTGGTCGAAGCAGCCCTGGGCCGAGCTGGTGGCCCAGGCCGAACGGGCCCGGGAGGCCGACGTGGAGGCCGCCCTTGCAGGGCGGGCCGTGGACTTCGAGGGGTTTCTGGCGCTCCTGTCCCCGTCCGCTTCCCGGTACCTGGAGCCCATGGCCCGCCGGGCCCAGGCGCTCACGGCCGAGCGGTTCGGCCGGGTGGTGCAGCTCTACGCCCCACTCTACGTCTCGAACGACTGCCTGAACGCCTGCGTGTACTGCGGGTTCAACCGCAACAACCCCATCCGGCGCACCACCTTGACGCCGGAGGAGGCCGAGGCGGAGGCCCGGGTGCTGTGGTCCCAGGGGTTCCGGAACCTCCTCGTGGTTTCGTCGGAGAACCCCAAGGTCGTCCCGGTCGGGTACTTCGAGGAGCTGGGCCGGCGGATCGGGCCCCTGTTTCCGAGCCTCTCCGTCGAGATCTATCCCCTGGACGAAACCGGATACGGCCGCCTCGTGGAGGCGGGGTACGACGGGGTCACGGTGTTCCAGGAAACCTACGACCCGGATCTCTACCGCCGGGTGCACCCGGCCGGCCGCAAGGCCGACTACGGCTGGCGGCTCGGGACCCCGGAACGGGCCGCCCGGGCCGGGATGCGCCGGGTCGGGCTCGGGGCGCTCCTGGGGCTGGGACCCTGGCGGCTCGAGGCGGTGGGGCTTGCGCTCCACGCCCTGTGGCTCGAGCGTCACCACTGGAAGGCCCAGGTCACCATCTCGTTTCCCCGGCTCCGCCCCGCGCCCGGCGGATTCCAGCCCCCCCACCCCGTGTCGGACCGGGAGCTCGTCCAGATGATGTGCGCCCTTCGGCTCCTCCTGCCGGATGTGGGCCTCGTGCTCTCCACCCGGGAGTCGCCCGAATTTCGGGATGGGGTCACCCGGATCTGCGTGACCCACACGAGCGCGGGATCCCGGACCGAGCCGGGAGGATACACCCGCCCCGGGGCGGCCGATGTGCAGTTCCAGGTGGAGGACCGCCGGAGCCCGCGGGAGGTGGCGGCGCGACTCACGCAACTGGGGCTCGAACCCGTGTGGAAGGACTGGGACGCGGCGTTCCGGACCTCGGGGGAAAGCGGACGGCTCCAGGGAGGAGCAACGACGTGACGGTGGTGGTGAACGGGCAACCGCGGGACGTCGCCGAGGGAGCTTCGCTCGACGCCCTTCTCACGAGCCTCGGCCTTTTCCCCGGCTCCGTGGTGGTCGAGCGAAACGGCGAGGTCGTTCGGCGGGACGAGTTCGCACAGGTTCGGCTGAAGGAGGGGGACCGGCTCGAGATCGTGCGGTTCGTGGGGGGCGGATGAACCCGGCCGCCGACCCCCGGGAACGTGCCCGCGCCGTGCGGGCCATGTTCTCGACCATCGCCCCCACCTACGATCTCCTGAACCGGATCCTCAGCCTGGGCATCGACCGGGGGTGGCGACGCGAGCTCGTGCGCCGCATCCCCGGCGGCGCCCGGAGGGTGCTGGACCTCGCGTGCGGCACGGGGGACGTGGCCCTGGAGATCCGGAAGCAGCGGCCCGGGGCGCGGATCTACGGCGCGGACTTCGCGCTCCCCATGCTCCGGGCCGGCGTGCCGAAACTCCGGCGCCGGGGGGCGGACGGCTCCATCCTCCTCCAGAACGCCTCGGCCGAGGACCTTCCCTACGCCTCCGACACGTTCGACGCCGCCACCATCGCGTTCGGCATCCGGAACGTGGCCCGCCGGGAGCGGGCGTTGGGGGAGCTCCACAGGGTGCTCCGGCCGGGAGGGGTTCTGCTGGTGCTCGATTTCTCCCTGCCGCGCTCCGCGGGCCTCGCCGCCCTGTACCGGGTCTACTTCCACCGGATGCTTCCGTTCGTGGGAGGGGTGATCTCCGGCAACTTCGAGGCCTACCGCTACCTTCCCCGGAGCGTCGAGGGGTTCCCGCCCCGGTTCCGGTTCGCGGCCATGATGACCCGGGCCGGGTTCGGGCGCGTCTCCTACCGGGATCTCACCTTCGGAATCGTGACCCTCTACGAGGCCACGAAGCCGACGCGAGAGGTAACGCGGTAGGCGGCCCGGATCGGCAGCCCCCGGCGTGGGCCCCGCGGCCGACAGCGCGGAATCGGTTTCCCCGGACACAACAAACGCCCCCCGACACGCGCGTCAAGGGGGCGCTCCGCCGCCAAGCCTCCCGGCCGTCAGTTCGGCTCCAGCCCGCACTCCCGGATCTTGTAGAGGAGGGTCTTGTAGCTGATGTCCAGGAGCTGGGCCGCCTTGCGGCGGTTCCAGTTCGTCTGGCGGAGCACCGCCGCGATCATGCGCCGCTCCGCCTGCAGCGCGGCGCTGCGGGCGATCTCCTTGAGCGAGATCACCTCCCCCGGCTTTTCCCCGATCTCGATCTGGTCGAGGGGATCGGGCGGAGCCACGGAAACGGCGGCCGGCGAGGCGGGGGTTACGTTCTTCGCCCGGAACTCGCTGAACAAGAACCGCTCGTCGTTCAGGATGACGAGCCGTTTGACGAGGTTCTCGAGCTCCCGCACGTTGCCCGGCCAGTCGTAGGACAGGAAATAGGCCATCAGGGCGTCCGACACCTCGGCGGGGCCGCGGCCGTACTTCTCCACGTACTTGTGGAGGAAGTACCGTGTGAGGAGCGGGATATCCTCCCGCCGCTCCCGCAGCGGGGGGATCCGCACGTTCACCACGTTCAGGCGGTAGTAGAGGTCCTCCCGGAACTCCTTGTTCTCCACGGCCTTGCGCAGGTCGCGGTTCGTGGCGCACACGATCCGCACGTCCACCCGCACGGGCTCGTTTCCCCCCACCCGGCAGAACTCCCGGTCCTGGAGCACCTGCAGCAGCTTCGCCTGGAGCGGGAGCCCCATCTCCCCGATCTCGTCCAGGAAGATCGTGCCCCCGTCGGCGTACTCGAACTTGCCGAGCTTGCGCCTCTGGGCCCCGGTGAACGCACCCTTTTCATACCCGAACAGCTCGCTCTCCAGGAGGTCGGGGGGAAGGGCCGCGCAGTTCACCTTGACCCACCGCCCCTGCCGGCGGGCGGACTTGGTGTGGAGGCGCCGGGCGGCGAGCTCCTTTCCGACCCCGCTCTCCCCCTCGATGAGCACCGTGACGTCGGTGTCGGCCACCGAGTCCAGGAGGTCCTTCATCGCCTGGAGCGTCGGGCTCACCCCCACGATGGGGTCGAGCTGCTCCTGCTCGGCGAGCTGGCTTCGAAGCTCCCGGATCTCCCGGACCAGGCGCCGGCGGTCCAGGGCCTTTTCGAGGGCGAGCTTGAGCTCCTCGGCCTCGAACGACTTGTCGATGTAATCGTAGGCGCCGGCGCGCATGGCCTCCACCACCGTGGCCGTGCGACCGACCCCGGAAAGCATGATCACCGGGAGTTCCGGGTCCCGGTCGCGCAGATGCCGCAGCGTGGCGAGCCCGTCCATGCCGGGCATCATGACGTCGAGCACGACCACATCGGGCGAAACCCCGTTTTTGAGCCGCGCCAGGGCCTGCTCCCCGCTCTCGGCGGTCACCACCCGGTATCCCTCCAGGGAGAGCAGGCTCTCCAGATACGCGAGGATGCCCGGATCGTCATCCACGACCAGAACCGTATACTGCGAGTCCATCGGTCCGACTCCCCTCGCCCCGCGGTGTCCCGGGGCTCCCCCGAAGGAACTCCATCCCTCCCGAATCGGGCCCGCCTTCCGCGCCGGTCCCCCTAGTCCCGGCGCAAACCCCGGCGTCCCCCCCTTTCGCCCCGGGTGAACCGACCCCAAACGAGCACCGGATCAACCTACACCGCCCGGCCCCTCCGTCAAGCGCACGCGCCGGGGCTCAGCAGATCCGGGGCAGCAACTCGCCGGCCGGCTCGTCCACGAACCGCAGCGCACCCAACTCCGTCCGGGCCACCACCCGGGTCGGCCCGCTCCGGACCTCCCCCACCCGGGCCGCCCGGCGGCCCAGGGGATGGGCCCGGAGCACCTCGAGGGCCCGGTCTGCGTGCCCCGCCGGCACGATGACCACGGCGCACCCCTCGTTCGCGACCTCCAGGGGATCGTAGCCCAGAAGGTCGCAGGCCGCCCGGACCGCGCGGGGCACCGGCACCCGGTCCTCCTCGAGCACGATCTCAACGCCCGACTGCACGGCGATCTCGTTTAGAGCCCCGGCCACGCCGCCCCGGGTGGGATCCCGGAGGGCATGGATCTCCACACCGGCGTCAAGCATCCGGGCCACGAGCCCGCTGAGGGGGGCCACGTCGCTCGTCACGTCGGCTTCGAACCCCAGGCCCTCCCTCCGGGAGAGCACGGCGATGCCGTGCCGACCCACCTCGCCCGTGAGGAGCACCGCGTCGCCCGGCCTCGCGGCCGACCCCGAGATCTCCCGGCCCTCCGGGAGCACCCCTACCCCTGCGGTGTTCACGATCGGGCCTCCGTCGGGAACCACCTTCGTGTCGCCGGCCACGATCCGCACCCCGGCCTCCCGGGTCCGGCGGGCCATGTGCGCCACGATCCGCTCAAGGTCCCGGAGCGGAAACCCCTCCGGCAGCACGAAGCCGGCCGTGAGGTACAGCGGCCGAGCCCCCACCATGGCCAGGTCGTTCACCGTGCCGCAGACGGCCAGGTCCCCCAGGTTCCCCCCCGGGAACTCCCAGGGGTCGACCACGTAGGAGTCGGTGGTCACCGCCAGCCGGCCGGCGGGCACCTCGACCCGGGCCGCATCGTCGAGGCCGGCCCCCGCCACGTCCCCCAGCCCCCGCAGGAACACGTCCCGAATGAGTTCCTTCATCTCCCGGCCGCCCCCCCCGTGGGCCCGGGTCACCACCGCCTCAGGCATACCCGGCCCTCCGGTACCGGTAGTGGGCCCCGCAGGCGCCCTCGGAACTTACCATGCACGCCCCGACCGGGTGCCGGGGCGTGCAGGCCCGGCCGAACAGGGGGCACTGGGCCGGTTCCCGGACCCCCCGGAGGACCTCGGCGCAGCGGCATCCCTCGGGTTCCCGCCCCTCGAAGCGCCGCCCTTCCAGAAACCGCCTCCGGGCGTCCCAGGCGGCAAACTCCGGCCGCAGATCGTACCCGCTCCCCTCGACCATCCCGAGCCCCCTCCACCGGGCGGGGACCCTCTCGAACACCCGCTCCAGAACGGCCCGGGCGGCCGGATTGCCATGGGCCGTGACCGCCCGGGGGTACGCGTTCTCCACCCGGGCCTCGCCCCGCTCCCCCTGCCGGAGCAACGCCGCCAGGCCGGCCAGCACGTCCGCCGGTTCGAACCCGGCCACGCAGCACGGCACACGATACCTTTCGGCCAGGGGCTCGTAAGCTTGAGCCCCGAGGACCATGCTCGCGTGGCCCGGGCACAAAAACGCCCCGATCCGGACCTCGGGGTCCTCCAGGAGCGCGGTCATGGCGGGAAGGATCGCCTTGTGGGCCGAGAGCACGGAGAAGTTGCGCACGCCCTTGGCCGCGGCCTCGAGGACGGCCACGGCCGAGGCGGGCGCCGTCGTCTCGAACCCGAGGCCCAATAGGACCACCTCCCGACCAGGCTCCCGTTGGGCGATGGCCAGGGCGTCGAGCGCCGAGTACACCACCCGCACGTCGGCCCCCCCTGCCCTGGCCGCCGCCAGGGTGGCGTCGCTCCCGGGCACCCGAATCCCGTCCCCGTACGTCGCAAGGACGACCCCCGCCTCGGTGGCCAGGTGGATCGCCTCGTCGAACGTCTCCACCGGGGTCACACACACGGGGCACCCCGGCCCGGAGAGCATGCGGACACCCTCCGGCAGGAGCTCCCGCAGTCCCATCCGGGCGATGGCCACGGTGTGGGTGCCGCACACCTCCATGACCGCTACGGGCGGCCCCCGGTAGGCCCGAATCTTTTCGAGGAGGGCAGACACAAGTTCGGGCCCGTTCGGGCCCGCTTCAGGAAAGGTCATCTTCTAGAATCTGCCGAAACAGTTCCCGGGTCTCCCGCGCCTCCCCGGGGTCGACCCGATGGAGCGCAAACCCGGCGTGGACGATCACGAAATCCCCCGCCTCGAGATCTGGGAGGAGCGCGGTGGACACGGTCCGGCGCACGCCCCCGAAATCCACCTCGGCCGTCCCGTCCTCCCGCACCTCGAGGATCTCTCCCGGCACCGCGACACACATGGGACCAACCTCTTTGGGGCAGGCCGGATCAGGAGTCGATCCGCTCCTTGAGTTCCTTCCCAACCTTGAAGTAGGGCAGACGCTTGGGGGGCACCTCGATCCGTTCGCCGGTCTTGGGGTTGCGCCCGACGTAGGCGTCGTATTTCTTCACGCAGAAACTGCCGAACCCGCGGATCTCGATCCGGTCCTCGTTAAGGATTGCGTTCTCCATGGCCTCGAAGAACGTGTCCACCGCCGCTCTCGCCTCCTTGAGCGGCATGCCACCCCGTTCCGACAGCGCCTTGATGAGATCCGACTTGTTCATGGCTCGGATACCTCCCAGCGACAGAGCCCCCATCCGGCCGCCAGCGCGGGGTCCGGAAGCAGGGGGTTCGGACTTCGACGGTGTCCCTTGGTGCCCCCGGCAGGGCTCGAACCTGCGACCCCAGGATTAGGAATCCTGTGCTCTATCCGACTGAGCTACGGGGGCCCGGGTTGGGTGGCCGATGCTAGATGGGCCAAAGGCGAAAGTCAAGCTGTTGAACACGTTAGAGAAAAAGTGATCCGAAGCCCTTGACGGGGCCGTCCCCGGCGCGTATATCCGCCCGTTCCCCTTGCCCGGGAGGCGACCGATGGTGGACCTGCACACCCACAGCACCTTCTCGGACGGCACGTGGCCGCCCCGACGCCTCGTGGAGGAGGCGCGCCGCGTAGGCCTCGCCGCCATCGGGCTCACCGACCACGACAGCGTGGACGGGAACCGGGAACTCCTGGAGGCCGGAGCCGAACTGGGCGTGGCGGTGGTGCCCGGCGTGGAGATCTCCACCCGTTGGGGGCAGGTGACCTTTCACCTCCTGGGGTACGGCATCGACACCCGCCTCCCCGAGGTCCGGCGCGCGTTCGCTCGTCTCGCCCGAAGCCGCGAAGAGCGGGCGCCGAAAATGGTGGCGCGACTTCGCGAGTTGGGGTTCTCGATCTCCCTCGAGGAGGTCGCGGCCGAGGCCAACGGCGCCCTCGTCGGCCGGCCCCACGTCGCCCGGGTGCTCGTTCGCAAGGGCATCGCCCGCGACCTCCAGGACGCGTTCGACCGGTTCCTGGGCCGGGGCAAACCGGCCTACGTGGACAAGGACCGTCTTTCCCCCGACGAGGCCTGCCGGATGATCCGGTCGGCGGGAGGAGTGGCGGTGCTCGCCCACCCGGGCCTCATCGAAGGGGAGCACCCCGGCGTGCTCGGCCCCCTCCTCGACCACCTGGTCGGGGCGGGCCTCGAGGGGGTGGAGGCGTACTACAGCCGTCACACCCGCGAGCAGCAGGAGCGGTACCGTTCGATGGCGGCCCGCAGGGGGCTTCTCGTCACGGGTGGAAGCGATTTCCACGAACCGAGCGCCGACGGCCCCCAGCTCGGCACCGGATTCGGGAACCTCGAAACTCCCGACGCCTGCGCCCGGGAGCTGGCGGCCCGGCTCAGGGACCGCCGGCCGGAACTCGCCCCCTACCTGGAACCGCTGACCCGATAGGCGTTCCGCGGACCCGGGGCTAGAGCGTGTCTTCCAGGAGAAACGTCACCCGGAGCGTAACCCGGTACTCCTGGATGGCCTCGTCCTTCACGCTGGCCCGCCACTCCGTGACGTGGAACCCCGTGATGTTGCGGAGGGTCTTTGCCGCCCGCTCGAACCCCTTGCGGATCGCGTCGTCGAAGCTCACCGGAGATGCGGCAATCAGTTCGGTTACGCGCGCCACGGCCATGGTCGTCCTCCTTTGGTGAGGGTTGGTGGGGAATCGCCGGTCGTGCCGGTTCCCGGCGGATGGGCCAAGGGGCCGGGCGGGCGCCCCGCGCGCCCCTTGAAAATCCTGGATCTAATATCGGAGCGCCGCGACCACCCCGCCGGCCTCGTCCAGGAGCGGATGCTCCCGGAAGACCGCCACGTTGCCGTCGCTGGCCAGCACCCCCCGCACCCACTCCTCGCCCAACTCCACGGCGTCCACGGGGGCTCCGCACCGGGGGCACCCGAGGGGGACCCTCTCCCCCATCTCCCCGCAGGCCGGGCACACCCATCCGGGACGCTCGAACGAGTCCAAAAGGAACAATTCGTGGACCCGCCCATCGCGAACGGCTTCGGAGACGGCTTCCACGCCGACGGCCCGGTCCCCCTCCCGGTCGAGCACCTTTCTCAGACGGGCGGTCGCGGCCTCGTCCCGGGCCCGGGCCAGGGCGGCCAGGGCCTTGGCCTGCACCTCCGGCAGCGGCTCGTGGGGATCGACACGCAACCGCGCCACCAGTCGGCCCTGGAGACGCCGCGGCACCTCCCGCTCGAACGCGGCCACGACCTCCTCGGGCCCGGCGACCGCGATCCGGGCCACATCGCGCTCATCGGTCCACTCGGCGAGCTTTTCGGCCAGCGTGCGAAGGTTGCGCTGGAGGTGCTCCTCCACGTGGCGCTGGAACCGCGCCTGGCTCCACCCCCCCTGTTCGTGCCGGCCCGGGAACTCCTCGTCCGAAAACTCCCAGGTCCGGGAAATACCGCCCAGGTAGAACTCCACCAATCTTCCGGCCTCCGCCCCCACCTGGACCAGCACCCCCCTCTCGCCTTCCCACAGCACCCGGGACGCCTGGCGGAGAAACGGCCGATCCCCGCACGCCACCTGGTCGCGAAACGGGATGTGGCAGCGGAGGACATCGAAAATCCCCCGGCCGTCGCAGGCAAACAGGGCGATGCCGTCGTACTCCTCGTCCCTCTCCCTCGCCACCACCTGCCGCACGTATTCTTCGATCCGCTCCCGAGTCCCATCGGTCATCTGACGCATCGGTTCCGGCATCTGCTGGGCGCACTCCCTCAGCTTCGATTTCACGAAGATGCGCACCCTCTCCCGCTCCTTTTCGCTCCCCCAGCGGGTGTTCAGGTACACCGTGACGAACCCTCCGTCCGTGCGTTCCAACTTCGCGAGATCCCGAATCTTCCGCTCCGCGCCCATGGCCGCCTCCCGCGTCGGATACCGTTGGAACCGTTCCTGTGGGACTGGGAGCCTAGCGGACCCGAGGAAGGTGTCAAGACGCGGCTTGCGAACCGGCCCCGGGGGTGCAAGAATCCTCGGGCCCGGCCACGAGGAGGCGGATGGTGCGCGTAAAGGTGAACGAACAGTACCGGGAGGTACCCCAGGGGACCCGGCTCGGAGACCTCCGGCAGGCCGTCAAGCCCGATGCCGACGTGTTGATCAGAAACGGGTTTCCGGCGGGTGACGACGTCGTCCTCGAAGACGGGGACGAGGTGGTTCTCATCCGGCGGGGTGAGGTCCCCAGTGAGGAGGAACTCGAGGCCCTCCTGGTGGCGCGGCACACCCCCGGGGTGCACGCCCGGGTCAAGGGGGCGTGCGTGGGGGTCGCGGGGCTCGGGGGCCTGGGCAGCCAGGTGGCCGTGGCGCTCGCCCGAACCGGGTTCGGCCGGCTCGTCCTGGCCGATTTCGACGTGGTCGAACCCTCGAACCTCAACCGCCAGCAGTACTTCGTGGACCAGATCGGGAGGCCCAAGGTCGAGGCCCTGGCCGAGAACCTTCGGCGGATCAACCCCTACGTGCGCCTGGACCTCCACCAGGTCCGTCTGACGCCAGAGAACATCCCGGAGATCTTCCGGGATTGCCGGGTGTTGGTGGAGGCCTTCGACCGGGCCGACCAGAAGGCGATGTTGGTGGAAACGGCGCTCACCCGGTTGCCCGGAACCTGGATCGTGGCGGCCTCGGGGCTGGCCGGCTACGGGCCCGCGGACGCGATCCGGACCCATCGGGTGGGGGAGCGGCTCTTCGTGGTGGGGGATCTGGAAACCGAGGCCCGGCCCGGCGTGGGCCTCATGGCCCCCCGGGTCGGGGTTGCGGCCCACATGCAGGCCAACCTGGTGCTCCGGGTCGTGCTGGGAGAGGAGGGGTAGCCCCGTGTCCCCAGCGTCCTATGACGTGGCCGTCGTCGGGGGCGGCATCGTGGGCGCGGCGGCGGCCCGCGACGCGGCCCTTCGGGGCCTGCGGGTACTTTTGCTCGAACGGGGAGACTGGGCCTCCGGCACCACCGGGATCGCGGCCGGGCTCGTCCACAGCGGGTTTCGCTTTGCCCGGGACCGCAAATTCCACCTGGCCCTCCAGTGCCTGCGGGAATGGGAGACCCTCCACCGCTCGGCCCCCCACCTCGTCCGGCCCATGGCCGTGCTGATCCCCGTGTACCGGGGGGGCGGGCTGAGCCTCCGCCGGATCCGATGGGGGTTCCGGTTCTACGAGTGGCTGAGCCTCGGCTCGGGGGGACCGCCCCGGCAGATTCTGTCGGCGCGGGAGGCCGTGCGAAGGGCGCCGGCCCTTTCGGAGGAGGGGCTCCTTGGCGCGGGGCTGTTCTACGATTTCCGGTGCCTCTTCCCCTCCCGGCTCGTGCTGGAGCACGTGCGCTCGGCCCAGGAGGAGGGGGCCGACTGCCACAACTACCACGAGGTGACAAGGCTACGGCGCGTCGCCGAAGGGTTCGAGATCGAGGCCCGGGACCGGGAGTCGGGGGCGGCACGGACGTTTCGGGCCCGCACCGTGATCAACGCCGCGGGCCCCTGGATCGACGAGGTGGGGCAAAGGCTCACGCCGGACTGGCCGGGCCGGGTGCGGCTTCTCAGGGGGACCCAGGTGTGGGTGGACGCGGATCTCGACGTAGCCCTGTGGCACGAGGGGTATCCCCCCTGCTTCGGCATTCCCCGGGGCGACCACGTGCTCGTGGGATGGGACCTCGCGGAGATCTCGGCCCCCTCGAACGGCCTGGCGCCCCGCCCCGGGGAACTGGCCGGTTGGCTCACCGAGGCCCGGCGCCGGATCCCCGGGCTCTTTCCCCACCCTTCCCGGCTCCTGCTGGCCGAGACCGGCGCATGGGCCGTTCCCCGGCGGGACGGAACCCGGGCGGGGGACCTCCCCTGCGAGTACGAGGCCGTGGAGGAGGGGGGCATGGGAGGCCACATCACCCTGGCGGGGGGCAACCTCACCCTGTTCCGGCGCCTGGCCGAGGATGGGGTGGACGCGGTGTGCAGGCGCCTGGGCGTGAACCGGCCCGGGACGACCGACCGCACCCCGCTTGCCGGGGGGGGCTTCCGGGATCAGGTGGTGTTTCGCGAAAATCTGGTGGAATGCACGGAGAACCTGCCGCGCATCCCACGGGCCGTCGTGGACCACCTGGTGGGCCTTTACGGCCGTAAGGCGTGCGAGGTGCTCGAACTGGGGCTCTCCAGCGAAGACCTCCGGGAGCGTTTGGGCCCCGATGCGAAGGACCACAAGGCCCAGGTGGTTTACGCCGTGCGGGCCGAGCACGCCCGGCACCTGGACGACGTCCTTCTGCGGCGGCTCTCCACGGGCCTCCGCCCCGATCGGGGTCTCGGGGTGGCCGAAGCGGTGGCCCAGGTGATGGCCCGGGAGCTGGGTTGGGACGAGCCTCGACGGCAGGAGGAGCTGGACCGGTTCCGGGCGCAGATCCGCGCCCAGATGGAAGCGGCGCGGGAGGCGTTCCGGTGACGGTGACCGACCTGGAACTCAGGGAACTCGCCCAGCGGGTCCAAACCGCCCGAAGACCGGTGGCGCTCACGGGGGCCGGGGTTTCGGCCGAAAGCGGAGTGCCCACGTTTCGGGGGCCCGACGGGCTTTGGCGGAGGTACAGGCCGGAGGACCTCGCCACCCCCGAGGCCTTCGCCCAGAACCCCGAGCTGGTATGGGAGTGGTACAACTGGAGGCGGGAACGGATCGCCCGGGCCCGGCCGAACCCGGCCCATCGGTGGCTGGCCGCCTACGAACGCCAGGCCCCCGCGTTCCTCCTCGTGACCCAGAACGTGGACGGGCTTCACGGGCTCGCGGGAAGCCGACGCATGGTGGAGGTCCACGGGAGCCTGTGGCGGGTGCGGTGCACGGCGTGCGGAGCCGAGCGGGAAGACCGCCAGGTCCCCCTTCCGGTGCCCCCCCGGTGCGAGGCCTGTGGGGGGCTCCTGCGCCCCGGGGTCGTGTGGTTCGGGGAGGCCCTTCCGGCCGAGGCCCTCACCCGGGCGGTCGAGGCGGTAGAGCGCGCCGACCTTCTGCTGGTGATCGGCACCTCGGCCGTGGTTCACCCCGTGGCATCCCTCCCGGGCCTGGCCCGTTCGGCCTACGTGGTGGAGGTGAACCCCGAGCCCACCCCGCTCACGCCGACGGCGGACCTCTCGATCCGATCCCCGGCCGGGGCACTGTTCTCGCGACTCCCCTTGCCAGACGGGACGCGGGTCAAATCCTGCGAGGCCAGAGACGGCACGTCACCCCCAACGAAGGGAGATCCCCCATGAAGAAAGTCTGGGTCGACGACGAGTGCATCGCCTGCGGAACCTGCGTGGACATCTGCCCCGAGGTGTTCGAGCTCGAAGGCGACGTGGCCACGGTCCGCTCCGACGCGGACCTCAGCCTTGACGACCAGATCGTGGAGGCGGCCGAGGCCTGCCCGGTGGAGGCCATCCACTACGAGTCGTGACAATCCCGGTTCCGGCAGGGGGCGGGGGCCCGCCGGGCCTCGGCCCAGTACACGAGGTAGATCCCGGCGAGCACGCCCAAGGCCAGCAGGGCCATCGCATCCAGGTTCATGGTCCACCTCCGCTGCGGGTGGGGGTTCGTGAGCCTTGGATGCAGGATGCCCCCCGGAGGTTTCCCCCGCCTTGACGTGGGTCAAGGGGGGGAACATCGGGGGCCGGATTCCCCCTACTCCCCCTGGGCCGCCCCGGAGGCGAGGAGCTCTTCGATCTCGCCCTCGGGGAGGCCGGCCTCCCGAAGCACCTCCCGGGTGTGTTCGCCGAGGCGCGGCGGCGGGCGGCGGACCGAGGGCGGGGTGGCCGAAAGCCCAAGCGGAAACCCGAGCATCCGCAGGACGCCCCAGCCCGGCACCTCCACCGGCCGCACCAGGCCCCGCGCCCGCCAGTGGGGATCCTCCTCCAGTTCGTCCAGCTCCAGAACCGGGGTGGCACAGCAGTCCGCCTCGGCCAACTCCGCCACCCACTCGTCCCGGGTGCGGGTGCGAAAGAGGGCCCGGAGCTCGTCCATCATCCGGTCCCGGGTCTCCCCCTCGGCGAACTGCGCCTCGATCCACTCGGGCCGGCCGATGCGGCGGCAGAACCGATCCCAGAACTGGGGCTCCAGGGCGGCGAGGGCCACGTACTTGCCGTCTGCCGCCTCGTACACGTTGTAGCAGGGGTATCGGCCCGTGAGGTGGAGTTCGTTCTCCGGCGTCCCGGCCTGCCGGTGGGCCCACCGGTAGGTGAGCCAGGTGGCCACCCCGTCCACCATGGCCGCGTCCACCACCTGGCCCCGCCCGGTGCGCTCCCGGGCGAGGAGGGCGACCAGGATCCCGATGCACGCGTTGAGCCCCCCGCCCCCCACGTCGCCGATCTGGAAATGGGGCATCACGGGCCGCCCCCGGTCGTCCCGAAGGAGCCCCAAGGCCCCCGCCACCCCGAGGTAGTTGAGATCGTGGCCCGCCCGGTCGGCGTAAGGTCCCTCCCGGCCGTACCCGGTCACCGAGCAGTAGACGAGCCGGGGATTCCTGGCCAGAAGTTCGTCCGGCCCGAGCCCCAGCCGCTCCATGACCCCGGGCCGGAACGACTCCACCAGCACATCGGCCCGGTCCACGAGGGCGAGCATCGCCTTGCGGCCTTCGGGGCGCTTCAGGTTCAACGCCACGCTCCGCTTGTTTCGGTTCAGGTGGAGGAAAAAGAGGCTCTCCCCCCGCACCACCGGGGCAAACCCCCGCATGTAATCGCCCCGGCCGGGCTCCTCCACCTTGATCACGTCCGCCCCCAAATCCGCGAGGAGCTGGGTGGCGAACGGTCCCGGAAACAACCGGGAGAGGTCCACCACGCGAATGCCTTCCAACGCTCCGGACATGACTCCTCCTTTCCCGTGACGTTTCGCCAGGCGGGTCGGCCTGCTCGCAGGAGCTCTCCGCTTTCGGCCGCACGTTGGACCGCCGCCGTCTGGACCACGGGACCGGAGACCGTGCCAGGTGGCAGACGACAGACGACAGAGGACAGGGGTGCTCTGACCTCTGACCTCTGAATTCTGGCCCCTGAACCGGCAGCCGCTCCCACGGGTTGGCCGACACGATGACGCCGGGATCCCGAATGTTCCTAGCCGCCTAGCCGCCTAGCTGCCGAGCAGCCCAGCCGCCTAGCCGAAATTACTTGGAAGCTCCCGTAAGGCGCGCGGGGCGCAGCCTGTTCGCCATACATTGACATGCGTAGGCGCCGGCGCGCAGGGCGAGGGGCCTCCCTCCGGCCGGGCGCGAGTGCCGGCACCCGAACCGCCGCGCAGCCCGATCTCTGGGCGGTTGATCCATCGCCTACCCGCCCAGACGCGGCGGGTTCGTGGTGCGAGCGACGGAGGTACTGCGCGGCTTTTTGCGGGGGCCGCACCCGGCTCTCCGGGAGGCCCCTTGCCCCCCAGGACGCGGGCGACGGGCCCGTGTCAGGCGGAAGCTCCGGTAGGCCGAGAGGCGGCCTGTTCGCGAGAACGATGACTTCCGCCCTGGCCACACGGCGGGCCGCCGCCGTCTGGACTACGGGGCTGGAGACCGCAGACCGACGACCGTGGACCGACGTTACAGAGAACACCTGCCCTTTGTCTTCCGGCCACCGGCTCCTGGACAACCAGAGAAGTTGCGGTAGGGTACCGGCTCCGAACCCTCGGGCCAAGGGGCGGGTTGCCAATGTGGAGCTTTTTGGTTATAGTTCAAACACGTCCCATCCAATATCAGGAGAGAAGCGACCATGTGCCAGAGCTACCGGAAACCCTGCGTCTGCGGGCAGCGCACCGCGGAACTCTTTTTCGGCCAGATGGTGCTCGACGAGGCCTCGGTGAAGGCCGTGTACTGCCCCCAGTGCTCCGCCACGGTGGACCCCGACCCGGTCACCATGGTGGAGGACAACGGCTGGATCCTCGAGCTCGACGAGGAAGTGATCCGGGCCTACGCCCCCCGGATGAACATGACCCCGGACGAGGTCACCGCGGAGAAGGTGTTCGACGGGGATTTCGTGACCTGGGTCGGGTTCAGCCCCGAGGACAACGTCCAACGGGTCCGGGAGCGGCGAAAGATCGAGGAGCAGTACGCCGGCGACCTGAAGGGCCACTTCGAGGCCCTCAAGAAATGGGCCCTCGACCGGGAACGCCGGTTCTACGCGGAGGGCTGGCGAAAGGCCCTCCGGAAAAAAGCGGCCTACGGCTAAGGCCCGAAGGGGGGGTCACCCTTCTCGAACTGGTGCTGGCGCTCGCGATCCTGGCGCTCGCCGGGGGGGTGGCGATCCCCTACTTCCTCTCGACCCTCCCGTCCCGGCGGGTTTCCGCCGCCGCCCGGCAGGTGCTGGCGGATCTGCGTGCCGCCCGAGCCTTGGCGGTGGAACGGGGTGTTCCGGCGTACGTGCGGTTCGACCCCGGGGCCAGCGCCTACCAGGTGCTTCGGGAGGCCGACGGGGCGCCCGGCCCCACGGCCGGCGACCCGGTGGAGCGGAGCGTCTCCCTCGGAAAGACCTACCGGAACGTCGTCATCGGGTCGCGGATCGCGGCGGATCCGGTGACGTTTGCGGACGACACGGCCGTGTTCCGGCCCCGGGGCACGGCCAACGGGGGAAGCGTCTACCTCCGGGCCGTGGGCCACGACGGGATCGAACGCAAGGTCACGGTGCTCTCCACAACGGGTCGGGTCCGCGCCTACGTCTGGAATCCTTCCACGGGGGAGTGGGAATGACCCTTCGCGGGTACACCCTGGTCGAGATCCTCGTGGCGATCGCCCTCTTTGCCCTGGGCGTCGCGGCCCTCCTTCCCCTGGCCGTGGCCAACCTGAGGGCCGTGGACGCGGCGGGGGTGCGCACCGAGGCCCTGGCGCTCGCCCGGGAGAAGGCGGAGGAACTCCGGGCCGTCCCGTTCGAGGAACTGGGGTCCGCGGTCCCGGGGGCCGACGCCCCGGGGGCCGGGCTCACCCGGGAGTGGGATTTCGCCTCCGCCCCGGCCTTGCCGGGGGACGGTTCGGATCTTCGGCGGATCGTGGTGCGGGTGGCCTGGGATCTTCCGGGCCGGGGAACCGGCGAGGTCGTCCTGCCGCTCGCCCGGGCACGATACTGACAAGAGGCGGGCAAGCCAATGGCTGGGGCAGGGGGCGGAAACCCGGCGCCAATAGAGGCGCGCAAGGAAATCGCGTGCGCATGGGGCCTGCTTCCGGCCGTGCGTGAGTGCGGCATCCGGCCACTGTAGGAGCCACGCCCGGCGCTCCAGCAGGCCCCATGCCCCCGATCGCGTCTATTTAGCCGCCGGAGTAATATCCCCCGGGCAGGAGGAGCATGGCGTCGCCGTAGGAGTAGAACCGATACCCGGCCTCCACGGCGTGGCGGTAGGCGGCGAGCACCCGTTCGGTGCCGCCGAAGGCGCACACCAACACGAGCAGGGTCGACTCGGGCAGGTGGAAATTGGTCACCAGGCCCGAAACCACCCGGAACCTGTGCCCCGGCCGGATAAAAAGGTCCGTCCAGCCCGATCCCGGTTCCACGCGACCGTGGCGCCCCGCGTGCTCCAGCACCCGGGTCGCCGTGGTGCCCACGGCGACAACCCTCCCCCCCTTGTCCCGCGCCGCGTTGACCGCCGCCGCGGTCTCGGGCGGCACCTCGAACCACTCCGCGTGCATCCGGTGGTCGTCGAGTCGCTCGGCCCGCACCGGCAGGAACGTGCCCAGGCCCACGTGCAGGGTGATCCGCGCGATTCTCACCCCCTTTCGTTCCAGTGCCTCCAGAACCCGGGGGGTGAAGTGGAGCCCGGCCGTGGGCGCGGCGGCCGAACCCGCCTTCTCCGGGCGGGAAAAGACCGTCTGGTACCAGGTCCGATCCCGGGGATCGGCCCCATCCCGCCGGATGTAGGGCGGCAGCGGCATCTGGCCCACCCGTTCGAGCCACGCCTCCACCGGCCCCGGGGCGGAGATCCGCACCCGAAACCGCCCCTCCCCCAAGGCCTCCTCCACCTCCACCCGGCCGTCAGCCACGGCGACGGAGGTGCCCTCCCGGGCCGGTTTCGCCGCCCGCACCAGGGCCTCCCACCGCCCCTCCCCGAGCCGGGTCAGCAGGAGGACCTCGGCCTTCCCCCCCGTGGGCTTCCGGCCCAGGAGCCTCGCCGGCAACACCCGGGTGTCGTTCACGACCAGGAGATCCCCCGGTTCGAGGTACCGGGGAAGATCCAGGAACCGCGCGTCCTCCCACCCCTCGGCCCCCCGAAGCACGAGGAGCCGGGAGGCGTCGCGGGGTTCGGCAGGAGTCTGGGCGATGCGATCGGGGGGGAGCTCGTACGTGAAGTCCTTGATCCTCACGGCGTGGAGCCCACCGGCGCGAGGTAGCGGAACAGCTCGCTCGTGGGCGACAGGAGGAGCACGTCGCCCTCCTTGATGCCCTCCCGGTAGATCTCGAGGCTTCGCATGAAATCGTAGAACTCGGGATCCTGGCCGAAGGCCTCGGCGTAGATCCGGGTGGCCTCGGCGTCCCCTTCGCCCCGGATCTCCTGGGCCTCCCGGTACGCCTTGGCCAGGATGATCGCCTTCTCCTTGTCGGCCTGGGACCGGATCTCCCGGGCCTTCTCCTCGCCCTCGGCCCGGTACTGGTGGGCCTGGCGGGTCCGCTCGGCCTGCATCCGGGCGTACACCGCCTTCTCGTTGGCCGGGGGGAGGTCGGCCCGCTTGATCCGCACGTCCACGACCTTGATCCCGAACTCCGCGGCCGCCTCCTCGGTTCGCCGGGTGACCTCGGCCATAATCTCCGACCTGCGCTCCGCCACGATCTCGAGCAGGGTGTACTTCCCGAGCTGCTCTCGCACCTGGGAGTAGATGATGTCGTCGAGCCGCGCCTGGGCCCCCCGCTCGTCCCGCACGGTCTGGTAGAACTTCAGGGGGTCCACGATGCGCCACCGGGCGTAGTTGTCCACCTTGATGTTCTTCTTGTCCCGGGTGATCACCTCCCGGGCCTCGGCGTCGTACTCCAGCTGCCGGGCGTCATAGGTGACCACGCTCTCCACCAGGGGGATGCGCACGTGGAGCCCCGGTTCCCGGGGCCCCCCCACCGGCTTTCCCAGGCGCAGCACCAGGGCCACCTGGGTCTGGTCCACGGTGAACAGCACCGTGCCCCAGGCGAGAACCCCCAGGACGAACAGGATGCCGAGGATGCGAAGGATGCGTCCCATCTAGTTCTTCTCCCCGGTGTTCCAGGAGCCCAGCGGCAGGAGCGGCACCACGCCGCCGCCCTTCTGGGGCTCGGCCAGCACGACCTTGGCGTTGGAGAGGATGTCCCGCATGGCGTCCAGGTACAGGCGCTTGCGGGTCACGTCCCGAGCACGGCGGTACTCCTTGAGGAGCGCCAGGAACCGGGCCGCGTCCCCCTGGGCCCGCTGGATCTGCGACTCCCGGTAGGCCTGGGCCTCGTTGACCAGCTTCTTGGCCTCACCCCTCGCCTTGGGGAGCACGTCGTTAGCGTAGGCCTCGGCCTCGTTCTTGAGGCGCTCCCGGTCCTCCCGGGCGCTCGCCACGTCGCGGAACGCGTCGATCACCTGGGCGGGCGGGTACACGTCCTGGAGCTTCACGTACTCGATCGACACCCCGGTCTTGTAGGCGTCCAGGATGGCCTGGAGGGTCTCCTGGGCCTCGAGCTGGATCTTGTCCTTCGCGTCGGTCAACACGTCGTCCACCGTATGGCGGCCCACCACCTCGCGCATGGTGGCCTCGGCCGCGTCCCGCACCGCCCCCTCGGGGTCCCGGACGTTGAACAGGAACTCCACCGGGTCGCGCACCCGGTACTGGACGATGAACTCGCAGGAGACGATGTTCTCGTCGCCCGTGAGCATGAGCGCCTCGGCCGGCACCTTCTGGTACCGCGCCGGGGGCCCCACGGTCACCGTGCGAAACCCCACCTCCACCCGGCGCACCTGGGTCACCTTGGGCTTGAGCACGGTTTCCACCGGGTACGGCAGGTGCCAGTGGGGGCCCGGGCCCACCATGTACGCGTACCGCCCAAACCGCTTGACCACCCCCACCTCGTCCGGGTTCACGATGTAGAACCCGGTGGCGGCCCATCCCAGGAGCACCAAGGCCGCGATCCCGGCGGCTAACCCGCCTCCGAACCACCGGCCGTACCGGTCCCGTAGTTCCCCCAGGATCTCGCCCGGGCTTTTCGGCCCGCCCATCTCGTCCTGCCAATCCATCCAAATCCTCCTCGCCGGAGTCCGATGACCGCTCGGTTTCCGAAAACCCTACCCGGCCGGCCCTCGGTCGTCAAACCGGCGGCGCGAGCAGGGCCCGCACCCGCTTGAGGTCCTCCCAGGCCTGGCGCTTGAACCGGGGCTGGCGCAGAAGGAACGCGGGGTGGTAGGTCACCACCACGGGCCAGGGGCCGGCGCTTCGCACCCCTCCCCGCAGCGCGGAGAGCGACCCCGACTCCCCCAGGATCGCCCGCGCCGCGTGGGCCCCGAGGGCGCAAATCACCCTGGGGCGGACGGCCTCGATCTGCCCCCACAGGAACGGCAGGCAGGTTTCCACCTCGTCCTCGAGGGGATCGCGGTTGTCCGGGGGCCTGCATTTCAGCACGTTCGCGATGTACACCCCGTCGCGCTCAAGCCCGATCGCCCGTATCATCCGGTCGAGGAGTTGGCCCGCCCGGCCCACGAAGGGTTCCCCCTTCAGATCCTCGTGGAACCCGGGGGCCTCCCCCACGAACAGGAGCTCTGCGTCGGGATTCCCCGTCCCGAACACGATCTGGGTGCGGGTGGACCAGAGCCGGCACCGCCGGCAGTCCCCCAGCTCCCGCCGCACCTCCGCCAGGGTGCGGCCCGGCGGGGGGCCCCGGGGCGGCCCCTCCGTTTCGTGCGCGGGCTCCCCGGGCACGAGCCACGCCCCCGAGTACGCGGCGAACCGCAGCGTTTCGAGCGCTCCAGGTGGCAGCGCCATCTTGTCCTTCGGCACGGCAACTCCCATGAAGGCCGGTGGGGTGCGCGGACGAAACGTTGCATTCTAGGGACCGGCCTGCGTACCCTGCAAGCAGATTCCCTGCGCCCCCGGGGCGCACGACGCCGAGGACGGAAACATCGCATGAAGCGATCCATACGGTCAGCGGCCTGGCGGTTTGGGCCGGCGGTCCTCTACATGGCGGTGGTGTTCTCCCTGTCCCACTCCTCGAGGCCTCCCCTGCCGCGGCTCCTATGGTTTCTCGGGGACAAACCCCTCCACGCCCTGGAGTACGTGCCCATGGGATACCTCTGGGCGCGGGCGCTAGGGCACGAGGGCAGGCGCGGGCTCCTGTGGGGGTTCCTGGCGGCCGTCGGGTTTGGGGCCACGGACGAACTCCACCAGTGGTTCGTGCCCCGGCGGCACCCGAGCTGGCTCGACTGGGCGGCCGACGCCGCGGGCTCGGCCGTCGGGGTGCTGGTGTGGGCAGGGGTGCGGCGGTTCTTCCCGTTCCGGCGGGCTCCCGTCCGGAACGCCGTCGTTCCCGCCGGCCCCGGGAACGGGGAGTACTACTAAGACCTTCAAAAGTATTGCCGGATGTGCTAGTATGAGTGCATGAAATGCAAGCGGAGAATAGACAATCGAGCGCTCGACAAAAAAGCTCAGGAAGCCTTGCGCATCCGGGTGGTGCGCCAGGTGCGCGAAGGGGTCAGCCCTGAGCAACTTGCCAAGGCCCTGGACATCAATCCGCGGACGATCTACCGCTGGATCGAGCGCTTC